>JAKEHP010000340.1 GCA_022614955.1 Candidatus Methylomirabilota bacterium | reverse complement strand
CCCCCCACCCGCCGGAAGAGCCGGTCCTGCAGGACCCGGAGGAGCTTGACCTGCAGCGGAAGGCTCATCTCCCCCACCTCGTCCAGGAGGAGGGTGCTGCCGTGAGCCACCTCGAAGAGGCCGGCCTTGTTGGCGACGGCCCCCGTGAAGGCCCCCTTCACGTGGCCGAACAGCTCGCTTTCCAAGAGCTGCTCCGGGATGGCGCCGCAGTTGATGGCCATGAAGGGCTTGGCTCCCCGGTCGGAATGACGGTGGAGGGTCCGGGCCACCAGCTCCTTCCCGGTCCCGCTCTCCCCCGTGATGAGGACGGTCCCGGCCACGTTGGCCACCTTGCTGATCACCTTATAGACCTCCACCATCTTGGGACTGCGCCCGATCAGCCCCTCGATGGCCGGCGCGGCCTCCCCCGGAGCCGCCACCGGGGCCGCCACAGCCGCCGCCCGCACGCGCTGTGCCTCCAGGGCCCGGGTCACCACCCCCTTGATCTCCTCAACCTTGAACGGCTTGGTGATGTAGTCGAAGGCGCCCTGCTTCATGGCCTCGATGGTGGAGGAGGCTGACGCGAAGGCCGTGATGAGAATGACCGGGACTTCACGGTCCGCCTCCCGGAGCCCGCCCAGGAGGCCGACCCCGTCCAACTGGGGCATCCGGATGTCGGAGATGACCAGGTCGAAGCGGCCCTCGCGGGCGAGGCGCAACGCCTCCTTACCGTTGGCGGCCGCCACCACCCGGTGCCCCTCCCGCTGGAGGAGGATGGAGAGGAAGTCCCGCATTCCGGCCTCGTCGTCCACCACCAGGATGCGGGCGCCGCTGTCCTTGCTGCTGCCCATCGTTCCCCGCTCCCGTTCAGGCCAGGCGCTTCAGGACGACCCGGAAGGTCGCCCCCTCGCCCGGCCGGTTCTCCACCTCGATCCGGCCGCCCAGCTCCTCCACGACCCGGTGGGCGATGGAGAGCCCGAGGCCCGTGCCGGTCTCCTTGGTCGTGAAGAAGGGCTCGAAGATGCGGTCCAGGTCCTCCGGCCGGATGCCGCCGCCGGTGTCGGCAAACTCCACGGCCACCTCGGCGGCCTCGGGGTCACCCGAGAGGTCCCGGAGGTCAACACGGAGGGTCCCGCCGTCCGGCATGGCCTGGACCGCGTTGAGGGAGATGTTCCAGAAGACCTGGCGGAGGTGGTCCTCGTCCGCCGCCACCACCACGGGCGTATCCGGCGGGGTGAAGTCCACCACCACCTCGGCCCCGGCCCGCTCCCGTTGTCTGAGGAGCAGCACCGTCTCCTCCAGGCAGGTCACCAGCTCGCACTCCTTCCGGAGCGGAGTTCGGGGCCGGACGAACTCGAGGAACTGCCCGGTGATGAGCTTGAGCCGGTCCGCCTCCCTGAGCACGATGTCCAGCAACTGGCGGGCCTGCCCCTGCGGCTGCATCTCCTCCTGCAGGACCTGGATGGAGCCGCTGATGGCGGCCAGGGGGTTCCGGATCTCGTGGGCGATGCTTGCCGCCAGTTGCCCCACGGCCGCCAGCCGGTCGGCCCGCCGGAGCTGCTCCTCGATCCGCTTCTTCTCCGACAGGTCCTGGAAGACCGCCACCAGGCCCAACAGCCGCCCCTCCTGGTCCCGCAGGGGGGAGAGGCTGATCCCCACCGGGATGCGGACCCCGTTGCGCCGCGCCACCGCCACTTCTGCCTGCGCCAAGGCCGGAGGGGGGGCGCCCCGCTCCACGAAGGCGCTGACACCGGGGACCTCGCCGAACCCGGCGGCTCCGTACGGGCGGTCCCGCACCTCGGCCTCCGCGAACCCGGTGATGGCCTCGGCGGCGCGGTTGAAGGCGACGACCCGGCCCGCCGGGTCCAGGGTCATCAGGCCGCTGGGGACGTTGGCCACCACGTCCCGGTGCAGCGACTCCAGGGTCCTGAGGTCGAGGCTCCGCTCCTCCAGGCGACGGGCCGTCTCCCGCAGCCGCTCCGCCAGGTGGCTGCTCAGGAGAGCGACCAGGAAGAAGCCGGTGATGTTGATGAAAACCTGGAAGACCAGGTAGGTGTGGGGCCGGGGGAGCGCTCCCGCCACGACGGGGGGCAGCACCCCGTAGAACTCCACGTTGATGAGACCGCCGTACAGGATGCTGGCCAGGCCGGCCATCCCCAGCCCGCCCTGCCGGCCGAGCAGGGTGGCGGCTGCGAAGATGGGAAAGATATAGACGAAGGTGAAGGGGCTGTCCTGCCCCCCCGAGACGTGGACCAGCCCGGTGCTGACCAGGAGGTCCACGGCCACCTGGCAGAAGCAGAAGAGAACGAGATTGCGGACCCGGGGCAGGGCAATCGAATAGAGGAGGCTGAGGAGGAAGACGAAGGCAATAATGGCGAAGAGGGGCTCGGGGGGGAAGGGGGGCTCCGTCCGGAGCTGGATCACCACCGCCGAGCCCAGGAAGAGGGCCACCACGGCCAGGCGGAGGCCGACGAGCCACTTCAGGCGCGTCAGCATCTCCTCCCGAGAGGTCCCCTGGTCCGTCGGCGTTCGCATCGTCCCCCCGAGGCCAGAAGAGGCGGCCGGTTGCCGCCTCCCCGGTGCAACGTCCCCGCGGCCGGCGCCGCTACTTGAGGACCGTGATCAGCTTGAAGATGGGCAGGTACATGGCGATGACCACGCCGCCGATGACGATGCCCAGGAACACCATCAGCATCGGCTCCAGCAGGGAGGTGAGGTTGGCGACGGCCACGTCAACCTCGTCATCGTAGAAATCGGCAATCTTGCTCAGCATGGCGTCCAGGGCGCCCGTCTGCTCGCCGACGGCGATCATCGAGACGACCATGGGCGGGAAGACCTTCGAGGCCTTCAGCGGCTCGGCGATGGTCTTCCCCTCGGAAATGCTGGCGCGGGTCCGCATCACCGCCTCCTCGACCACCTTGTTCCCCGCGGTCCGGGCGGTGATCTCCAGGCCGTCCAGGATGGCCACGCCGCTCGAGATGAGGGTCCCGAGCGTCCGCGTGAACTTGGCCACCGCCACCTTGCGGATCAGGTCCCCGAAGACCGGTGCCTTCAGGAGCAGCGAGTCGATCACCTTCCGGCCATTGGGCGTCTTGTAGTAGTAGCGGATCCCCACGACGCTCCCCAGCAGCACCGCCGCGAAGATGTACCAGTAGTCCCGCGTGAGGCGGCTGGCCTCCAGGACGATCTGCGTGGGGAGGGGGAGGGTGGCCCCGAACCCTTCGAACATGGATTTGAAGGTCGGGATGACGAACATGAGCAGGAACACCACCACCGTGATCGCCACCGTCACGATGACGCTGGGGTAGATCATGGCCGACTTGATCCGGCGCTTGAGCGTGATGGTCTTCTCGATGTAGGCCGCCAGCCGGTTCAGGATGGTGTCCAGGATACCCCCCGCCTCCCCGGCCTCCACCATGTTGGTGTAGAGCTGGTTGAAGATCTTGGGCTGTCTCTTCAAGGCGTTGGCGAAGGTGGACCCCCCCTCCACGTCCTGCCGGATGTCCTGGAGGGCCTTCTTGAAGACCTTGTTGACCTGCTGGGTGGACAGGATCTCCAGGCACTGCACCAGGGGGAGCCCGGCGTCAATCATGGTGGCGAACTGCCGGGTGAAGACGGCGATGTCCTTGTCCTTGACGCCGCCCCCGAGCCCCGGGAGGCTGAACTGGATGTCCCGGGCCTTTTGCTTGACGGTCGTGGCAAGGATCTGCTGCTTCCGGAGCTGCGCGACCACCGCGTCCCGGTTGGCCGCGTCCATCTCCCCCGAGATAGCCTGGCCGCCCCGGGTCCGTCCCACGTACGCGAACATCGGCATGGTGCGCTCCTCTACGCGCCCCCTCGCGGGGCGGGTTGGGACCTACCGCCGGGCGCCCGCCATGGCGCCAGGCTGAGCTCGCTGGATCATTTGCATCAGCTCGTCGGTGCGTATCGAGGCCGCAAGAGCCTGCTCCAGGGAGATGTTGCGCTTCTGGTAGTGATCCAGGAGGGCCTGGTTCTGGGTCTGCATCCCGAACTTCTCCTGGCCCGTCTGCATGGTGGAATAGATCTGGTGGACCTTGTCCTCCCGGATGAGGTTCCGGATCGCGGCGTTAAGAACCATGATCTCCATCACCAGGACCCGCCCCTGCCCGCTTGCCTTGGGCAACAGCGTCTGGCAGAGCACCCCCTCCAGAACGAAGGAGAGCTGCGCCCGCACCTGGGGCTGCTGGTGGGCCGGGAAGACGTCAATGATCCGGTTGATGGTCTGCTCGGCCGAGTTGGTGTGGAGGGTGGCGAAGACCAGGTGGCCGGTCTCCGCGATGACGAGGGCCGCCTCGATGGTCTCCAGGTCCCGCATCTCCCCGATGAGGATCTTGTCGGGATCTTCCCGGAGGACCGACCTGAGGGCGTTCTTGAAGGAGAAGGTATCGGCGTGCAGCTCCCGCTGGTTCACGATGCACTTCTTGTGCTGGTGGACGAACTCGATGGGGTCCTCGATGGTGACGATGTGCTCCTGCCTCTCGCTGTTGATCTTGTCAATCATCGTGGCCAGCGTGGTGGATTTCCCGGACCCCGTCGGCCCCGTCACCAGGATGAGCCCCTTGGGCTTGTTGCAGAGGTCCTCCACGACCTTGGGCAACCCCAGCTCCTGGAAGGTGTAGATCTTGTGCGGGATGGTCCGGATGGCCACGGCCACCGCCCCCCGCTGCATGAACACGTTGGCCCGGAAGCGGGAGAGCCCCTTGACGCCGAAGGAGAAGTCCAGCTCCTTGTTCTCCTCGAACTTGTGCTTCTGGGCATCGGTGAGGATGCTGTAGGCGAGGGCTTTCGTCTCGGCCGCCGCGAGCGGCTGGGCCCCGATGGCCATCACCCGGCCGTGGAGCCGGATCATGGGGGGGATCCCCGTGGTGATGTGGAGATCGGAAGCGCCCTTGGCAACCAGCTCCTTTAGCAACTCGTGGAGGTTCAGCATCCGTCCGGTCCCCTTCCTGGGCGTTCGGGTTTGCCCCGGCCGCGGGCGCCGGGCCGTTTCCCGGTCCCTCCCCGCTACGACCCGCTGGTCACCCGCATCACTTCCTGGATGGTGGTGACCCCCTCGCGGATCTTCTGCAGCCCGGCCTCCCGGAGGGTCTTCATCCCGTTCCCCCGGGCCAGCTCCCTGAGCTCTGCGGCGGAGGCCCCCTGGAGGATGGCGTCCTTGACCTGCTCGGTGATGAGCATGACCTCGTAGAGGGCCACCCGCCCCTTGTAGCCGGTCTCACTACAGGACATGCACCCCTTCCCCTTGAAGGTCTTGATGCCCTTAGCCTCCTCGGCGGAGAAGCCGACGTCCACCAGGGCGCCGGGGGGGACCGGGAGCTCCTCCCTGCAGGCACCGCAGATCTTCCGACAGAGGCGCTGGGCCAGAATCAGGTTGGTGGAGGCGGCCACCAGGAACGGCTCCACCCCCATGTTCAGCATCCGGCTGACCGTACTGGGGGCGTCGTTGGTGTGCAGGGTGGAGAGGACCAGGTGGCCGGTAAGGGCCGCTTTGATGCCGATCTCCGCCGTCTCGTAGTCCCGGATCTCACCGACCATGATGATGTCCGGATCCTGGCGGAGGAAGGCGCGCAAGGCGGCCGCGAAGTTCAAGCCGATCTCGGCCTTCATCTGGACCTGGTTGATGCCGGCGAGGTTGTACTCCACCGGATCCTCGGCAGTCATGATATTGGTCTCGGTGGTGTTGAGGCGGTGGAGGGCGGAGTAGAGGGTCGTGGTTTTTCCGGAGCCGGTGGGCCCGGTCACCAGGACCATCCCGTACGGGGCCAGGATGGCCTTCTCGAAGTCCGCCTGGGCGTTCGGCTCGAACCCCAGGCGGCTCATATCCAGCTGCAGGTTGGACTTGTCCAGGAGCCGGAGGACCACCTTCTCCCCGAAAATGGTGGGGAGGGTGGAGACACGGAAGTCCATCTCCCGCTGCCCCATCTTGATCTTGATGCGACCGTCCTGGGGCAAGCGTCGCTCGGCGATGTCCAGCTGCGACATGATCTTCAGGCGGGAGGTAATGGCGGCCCGGAGCTTCATGGGGGGCTGCATCACCTCGTACATAACGCCGTCGATCCGATACCGGACCCGGAACGTCTTCTCGTAGGGCTCCACGTGGATGTCGGAGGCTCCCTTCTTGATGGCGTCGGTCAGGATCAGGTTCACCAGCTTGACGACCGGGGCATCCTCGGTGGCCTTCTCCAGCTCGGAGACGTTGACCTGGTCCTCCCCCTCGGTGACCGCGCTCACCTCGCGGTCGTCGAAGTCCTTCATGATGTCCTGCACCAGCCCCGCCGAGTCGTAGTACTTGTTGATGGCGTTCTTGATGGAGGACTCGGCGGCGACCACCGGCTCCACCTTGAAGCCGGTCATGAACTTGATGTCGTCAATGGTGAAGATGTTGGAGGGGTCGGCCATCGCCACCGTCAGCACGCTCCCCGTCCGGTTGATGGGGACGATCATGTGCTTCTGGGCGATCTCGCCGGGGATCAGCTTGATGACGGCGCCGTCAATCTCAAAGTGGGAGAGGTTGATGGAGGGGACGCCGTACTGCTTGCTGAGGAAGGAGGTGATGTCGTCTTCGCTGATGAACCCGAGCTTGACCAGGTTGGTGCCGAGCCGGCCCCCCTGGCTCTCCTGTTGCTGGAGGGCCTTCTTCAGCTGCTCGTCGGTGACCAGGTTGGCCTTGACCAACATGTCCCCGAGGCGGCTGGCTGCCGTGGCCATGGACGGGAAGCCTCCAGCGATTCTCTGGCGGATCGGGACCGGGCGGGGACCGCGAGGAGGCGTATTATACGCGCTGCGGCTCCGCCGCTGTCAAGAGCCCGCGAGGCCCCGCTCAAGGGCCGCCCGCATAGCGTCCAGCGGGGGGTCCACCCCCGTGAAGAGGCGGAACGCGGCGGCCCCCTGGTGCAGGAGCATCCCGAGCCCGTTTAGCACCCGGCACCCCTTGCCCCGTGCGGCCTGGAGAAGCGGGGTCTCGGGGGGCCGGTAGATCAGGTCACAGACCAGGGTCATGGGCCGGAGCCCCCTCAGATCCAGGGGGAGGGCCTCGCCCGGGGTGAGGCCGACGGCCGTGGCGTTAATCAGGACATCGGCCGACCCCACGGCCTCGGCCACGCCTGGAGCGTGCAAGGGCAGTGCCAAAAATTGACACCTTGGGAACCGGGCGGACAGGGTCCCCACGAGGGCATCGGCCCGGCCCGGGGACCTGTTGGTCACCGTGATCTCCGCCGCCCCCTCCGCCGCCAGCGCGTAGGCGACACCTTTCGCCCCGCCCCCTGCCCCAAGGAGGAGGACCTTGACGCCACCCGAGTCCATCCTCCCTCCCTCCCGCAGGGAGGCGATGAACCCCGCCCCGTCCGTGTTGTGCCCCACCAGGCGCCCATCGCGGGGAATGATCGTGTTGACCGCCCCGATCCCTTCCGCCTCGGGGGAAAGCGCATCCAGGTGGACCCGGATCGCCTCCTTGTG
>JAKEHP010000339.1 GCA_022614955.1 Candidatus Methylomirabilota bacterium | reverse complement strand
GGGGAGCGGGGACTGCTCCTGCGGGTGTGGCGGGACGGGGGGAGTCAGTTTGTGGTGGTCCACCCGGAGAAGGGGTAGGAGGGGGTGCTGATGGCCGGCCGGTCGTCCCGGTTCTACGACGAGATCACAGACGACGCGCTGGCTGCGTATCTGCGGCGGATTGTCCGGATCTCGCTCCTCCCCAAGGAGCGGGAGCTGGAGCTGGCGAAGCGGATCCAGGAGGGGGACGAGAAACCCCTGCGCGAGCTGGTGGAGGCGAACCTCCGGTTCGTCGTGAAGGTGGCCATGCACTACCAGGGGTGCGGTCTGTCCCTCCTCGACCTGATCAACGAAGGCAACCTCGGGCTCCTGGAGGCCGGCCGCCGGTTCCGGCCTGAGTACAACGTCAAGTTCATTACCTATGCGGTCTGGTGGATCCGGCAGGCCATCATGCAGGCACTGGCCCGGGGCAGCGGCGCCATGCGCCTGCCGCTCCGGAAGGCCCGCTTGGCCAGCAAGCTTCGGGTGGCGCGGGCCGAGCTGGCCCAGCAGATGGGGGCAGAGCCGACCGATCAGGACCTGGCGGATCAACTCCACCTCAAGCTGGAGGAGGTGGAGGATGTCCTCCGGATCAGCGCCCGCCAGTCCTCCCTGGACGACGACAAGGGGATGGAAGACCGGCGGGAGGTCACCACCGTTGACGGGGAGCCGATCCCCCCGGCGGACTTCGACCTCGTCCGCAAGTCCTTCCGGGAGGAGGTGGACCGCCTCCTCCGAGAGCTCAAGCCCCGGGAGCGGCAGGTCATTGAGCTCCGGTTCGGCTTGGGGAGCGACGAGCCGATGACCCTGGAGGAGGTGGGGAAGCGTCTGCACCTCTCCCGGGAGCGGATCCGCCAGATCGAGGACAAGGCGAAGCGGAAGCTCCGCCTCATCGCCAGGGCCCGCCAGCTCCAGGACTACCTCAACTGACCTCCCGCGAACCTTGACTGAGTCCAGCGAATTGGCCCTATTTCTCACGCTGGCACTGGGTGCGGGCCAAATGACGAGCATCACGGAGGACGACCGAGAACGAAGTGAGGCGAAGTGAGTTGGCCCGGCACTTGACCGGCCTCTTTCGGCTCTGAATGCATCCGCCCCCCATGACGCTCCCGGAGCTCCTGACGCGGAGTGCCGCCGCGCACCCGGAGAGGCCCGCCCTCATCGCGGGCCCCCGCATCCTGACCTACCAGGCCTTGCATCGGGAGGCCCGGGGTCTCGCCGCCATCCTGCGCGGGCTCGGCCTCCGCCAGGGGGAGCGCGTGGTCATGATGCTCCCCAACTCCCCGGAGTTCGTCGTCGCCTACTTCGCCATCCAGGAGGCCGGCGGGACGGTGGTGCCGGTGAACATTCTCTTCAAGCCGGACGAGGTGGTGCATCTGCTCCAGGATTCCGGGGCATCACTGGCGGTGACCCTCCGAGCCTTTTACCCCACCCTGCGGGAGGCGGCGGACAAGCTGGCCGAGCGGCCCCCGGTTCTCGTCCTGGACGGGGAGGAGGGGGCGCTGGGGGTGCCAGACATGACGCTGGCCGGAGGGATGCGGCAGGCCCTGAGCGCTCCTGCCCAGACGCCCGCCGCCGAGGTGGCCGCCTGCCTGTACACCTCCGGGACCACCGGGCGTCCGAAGGGGGCCTTGCTCACCCACGCCAACATCCTGACCAACATCCACTCCTTCGGCCAGGTCATCCGCTGCGGCCCGGAGGATGTCTTCTGTTGTGTCCTCCCCATGTTTCATTCCTTCGCCGCCACCGTCATGACCCTCTTTCCCATCTCGTTAGGCGCGACGGTGGTGGTGGAGCCCCGGTTTGCCCCGGAGTCCCTGCTGCGGGCTCTGAGCGAGCGCCGCTGTACCTTCTTCGCCGGGGTCCCGGCCATGTACGCTCTCCTGGTGAATTGCCCCGAGGTCCCCGCGGACCTGTCCGCCCTCCGGCTGTGCGTTTCGGGTGGGGCGCCGCTTCCCGTGGAGATCCTCCACCGCTTCGAGGCGCGGTACGGGATCCCGATCTACGAGGGCTACGGCCCTACGGAGTGCTCGCCGGCCCTCACCGTCAACCCGCCTTCCGGGAAGCGGAAGGTGGGCTCCGTGGGTCTGCCATTGCCGGGGGTCCAGATCCGGGTCGTAGACGAGGGGGGGCAGCCGGTTCGGACAGGGGAGGTGGGGGAGGTCATTGCCAGGGGGCCCAACGTGATGCTGGGCTACCTCAACCGGCCCGAGGAGACGGCGGCGGTCCTGCGGGACGGCTGGTTCTACACCGGGGATCTGGGGCGCCTCGATGAGGAGGGATACCTCACCATCGTGGACCGGAAGAAGGACATGCTGATCGTCGGGGGCCTGAACGTCTACCCCCGTGAAGTGGAGGTGGTGTTGGAAGGCCATCCCGCGGTGGCCGAAGCGGCCGTCGTCGGCATCCCCGACGCGGTGAAGGGGGAGGAGCCGGTCGCCTTCGTGGCGCTGCGGGCGGGGCAGACGGCCAGCCGCCGGGACCTCCTCCGCTACCTCCGCGAGCGCCTCGCCGCCTTCAAGGTCCCGAAGCGGATTCTCTTTCTCGAGGCGCTCCCCCGCAACGCCACCGGCAAGGTCCTGAAGCACTCCCTGAAATCGGCGGCCCGCTGACCGGCCTCGGCCTCGCCCCAGACGGAGGAGGTGGCCGCGAGACTCGGTGAGGGTCCGGCGCATCCTCCGAGAATTTCCCTTGCCGGGGCACACGTCCTCTGCTAGCGTCACCACCGCGCCATGCTCCCGCTCCGCGATAACATCCCGGCCCAGCGTTTCCCCGCCGTCACCATCGGCCTCATCGCCGCCAACGTGGCTGTCTTTCTCTACCAGTACCTGCTGACCCCCCAGTCCGCCCAGCGCATGATTTTCCTGTACGGACTGATCCCGCGGGAACTCACCTCCGGCGTCCCGCTGGTTCCCCATCCGTTCCCGGTGGAGGTGACGCTCTTCACCTCCATGTTCGTCCACGGCGGCTTCTTCCACGTGGGCGGGAACATGCTCTACCTGTGGATCTTCGGGAACAATGTGGAGGACGCCATGGGGCACGCCCGGTTCGTCCTCTTCTACGTGCTGAGCGGCCTGGCGGCCGCCTTCAGCCAGGTGGCGACCGGGCCTAATTCCGCCATCCCCATGGTGGGGGCGAGCGGCGCGGTCTCCGGCGTCCTGGGGGCGTACCTCCTCCTGTACCCGCACGCGCGGGTCCTCACGCTCATCACCCTGGGCTGGTTCTGGCGCCTCGTCGAGATCCCCGCTCTCATCGTTCTCGGATTCTGGATCGTGGTGCAGGTCCTGAACGGCCTCCTCACGTTCAACTTCCAGGGGGGCGGGGTGGCCTGGTTCGCCCACATCGGCGGCTTCGCGGCCGGCATGGCACTCCTCCCCTTCTGCAAGCGCCGGACGGTCCCCGTGCGGCTCTTCCGGAGGTGAGCGCGTGGCCGACTCCTGCCAGGTCGAGGTGCGGCGCCACGCCCCCCGCGGAGTGGATGGTCTGCTCACACCCGCGGGATGGGCCCTCGCCTCACGGGTCGGCCAGACCCTGCACCGGCCCTACGACGCCGTCCTGACGGGGACGGCGGCCCGCTGCATCCAGACGGCCCGCGCCTTTGGCTTTCCCGACTACCGGATTAACCCCGCCTTCGACTCGCCCCCCGCCGAGGCCCTGAGCGCCCTGCTCCCCCAGATCCGCCGCGCCGCGCAGGAGAGGGCGCTGACGCTTCTGGAGGCATTCCTGCGCGTGCCGCCCGCGAGGGATCTCCTCTTTGAGGCCGGGGAGCGACTGCTCGGCGTCGTTCGTCACGTGGCCGAGCGCCTGCCCGCTGGCGGCCGCGCCCTTGCCGTCGCGCATGCCGGCTCCATCGAACCGGCCATCCTCCTGGCCGCGGGCGCCTACGGAGGAGCCCACCTCAATTTCCTGCGGGAGTGCGAGGGGGCAGCCTTCGCGATTGAAAGGGACGAGGTGGTCGGCGTGACGCCCCTGTCCCTCCCGTCGGGCGTTGTGTCTCACCGTGCGTCTGGACCCGCCACCTAGCGGCCCCATCCTCGCCTCCTCCTGCTCGCTTCCTCTACCCACGCGCTCCGCCCGGCCCATCCGCCGGAGAGCTGGCCTACATTTCCTGACAGGCGCTTTCAGCGGCCGCCGCAATCTCCCGCCAGATTGGACTCCCCGGGTCCTCTGGTCGGCACAAAGGCATCCCTTGTTCTTTGGTCAGCACCCGGAACGAGGCGGATTCCTCAAGGACCAAGGCAGATTAAAAAAAGTTGTTGACAAACAAGTAACGATTGATGTATTTGCCTCAACGAAAGGGTATAAGCGGATGCTCCGGCGGCTGTTCTCCTCCCAAACGCGCGTGGACCTCCTGGTGCTCTTCCTCAGCCGCCCGGAGGAACGGTTCTACGTCCGGGAGTTGGCGCGGCAACTGAGGCGGGACATCTCGGGGATCAAGCGGGAGCTGGACAATTTGGAGCGGGCCGGGATTCTGCACAGAGTGAAGGTCGGAAACCTCCGGTACTACAGCGCCAACCTCCAGTCTCCCGTCTACTCAGAATTGAAGGCCATCGTTGACAAGACGCGCGCGGTGCCCGGAACTATCGCGGCGGCTCTCCGGAAGGTCGAGGGGGTGGTGGTGGCGTTCCTCTACGGCGCGAAGGCCGACGCGCTGGCGACTGATGCCGGGGCCCTGGACCTGATCATCGTAGGGCCCCCGGATCTGGCCGCCCTGAACCAGACGATGGCTGACCTGGAACGGCGGCTGGGGCGGGAGATCAACCTCCTGGTGTTTGACCGGGCGGAGTTCGCCCGCCGCCGGGAGGAGGGAGATCCCTTCCTGACCGAGGTGCTCCAGGGCGATCGGGTGGTGTTGGTCGGCTCGGACAATGCGCTATGACGAGCTGCGGGCGAAGGGCCTCCTGGATGACGCGGCGGCGAGCGGGAAGCAGGTGGCCTCGCTCGCGCGGCGCGCCGCCAAGGACCTGCAGACCGCGAAGGCAACGGTCCTCGTGGACCGGGAGTGGGCCTACACCATGGCGGCCCAGGGCATGGTGCGAGCGGCCCGCGCCCTGGTGCTGGCGGAGGGGCTGCGCCCCAAGGGGCGGGAGCAGGTGAAGACGGTCCTGCAGGTCGCCGGCGGCCTGCTGTCGGCCGACTTTCTCCCCCTCATGAATCAACTGGAGCGGATGCGGCGCAAGAGTCAGCAGTTCCTGGACGCGGCCGACCGGCCCATCTCGGCCTACGAGGGGGAGGTGGCCCTCAAAACCGCGGAGGAGTTCGTGCAGCGGGTGCTCCAGCGCATCCAGGAGAAGAACCCGCAGTTGAGCTTGCTGTAGGCCCTACCCCCGCGCGGGAGACGCGACCCGGCGGCGGGGGGACCCTGGACCGGAAAGGAGGTGAGCACTCAATGGCCAAGAAGAAGGCGAAAGGCAAGAAGAAGAAGTAGGGGGCCTCTGCGACATTCACCCGCAACCGAAGGGGGGTGAAAGCGCGAATGGCGAAGAAGAAGAAGGCCAAGAAGGCCCGGCCGAAGAAGAAGTAACGGAAGCCCTGTGCTGGGGGCCGCGTCCCCCCAGCTGGTCTCATCCTTCCCCTGGTGTGCACCGCCGGCGGGGTCGGCCGCGCGTAGCGCGGTCGGGTTCCGCCGGTTTTTTCTCTCCCGGCAGAGAGGCACCCCGATCTCTTGTTCGCGCCTTCGCGGCTGTGCTATTGTGCGCGTGATGGCGCCGCCGTGGGTCTGCCTCCCGCTGGTCCGTCCCGCGCGTATATCCCCGCGGGGCCCCGCCCTTGCCCCGATCGTTCCGAGGGGCTGATGGCGCTCCTGCTCAGCCGTGACGACCTGGAGGTCCTCCTGCCTGTTCCGGAGGTCATCGGCGCCATGGCGGAGGCCTTCACGCTCCTGGCCCGCGGGGAGAGCGCCGTCCCGCTCCGGACGGTCCTGGAAGTGCCGGGGCACGGGACGGTGCTCATCATGCCGGCCCGCCTCGGACAGGCGGGGGGGGTGGGAACGAAGGTGGTGGGGGTCTTCCCGGGCAACCGCGACTCCGGCCTCCCCGTCGTCCCCGCCCTCTACCTCCTGATCGATCCCGAGACCGGGCTCCCCCAGGCCCTGCTGGACGGCACGACCCTGACGCGTCTCCGGACCGCTGCCACCTCCGCCCTCGCGGCCCGCCACCTGGCGCGCCCGGAGTCCCGGACGCTGGGGGTGTTCGGGGCGGGGGCGCAGGCCGCTGCCCACGTGGAGGCGTTCCAGACCCTCTTCCCGTTAGAGCGGGTCATCCTCAGGGGGCGGGACCCGGGGCGCGCCGCCGCCTGCACGGAGGCGCTGGCCCGGACGGCGGGGGTGCCGGTCTCGATTGCGATCGATCCGGCCGAGGTGGTCCGGGAGGCCGACCTCGTGGTGACCGCTACCACGGCCGGCATGCCGCTCTTCGACGGGCATGACCTGAAACCGGGAGCGCATGTGACCGCGGTGGGGGCCTACACGCGGCAGACCCGCGAGCTGGACACCACCACGGTCCGGCGCGCGAAGGTCGTGGTGGACACGTACCAGGGTGCCCTGGCGGAGGCGGGGGACCTCCTGATCCCGATGGCGGAAGGGTCCATCGGCCGGGCGCACGTCCTGGCCGAGCTGGCCGAGCTGGTGACGGGGGCGCGGTCCATCCGGACCTCCCCCGAGGACATCACGGTCTTCAAATCGGTCGGGTTCGCCCTGGAGGACCTGGCGGCGGCGCGTCTGGCCTACCAGAAGGCGCGGGCGGCCGGGCGGGGCACCCCCCTGGCGCTTCACTGAGGCGACCCGGGAGCGCGGGAGGAGGCGCATGGCCCAGGTCTACAAGAATCTCATCGGCGGCAAGTGGGTGGAGGCGGGGTCGGGGCGGACCTTCGCGGATCGGAATCCGGCGAACACGGAGGACGTGCTGGGGTACTTCCCGCGGAGCGACACCCGGGACGTGGACGCCGCCGCCCGCGCGGCGGCGGGAGCGTTCGAACGGTGGCGGCGGGTGCCGGCCCCGAGGCGGGCCGAGATCCTCTTCCGGGCGGCCGAGGCCCTGGTCCGAAGAAAGGAGGAGCTGGCCCGGGCCATGACCCGGGAGATGGGGAAGGTCCTGAAGGAGTCCCGCGGCGATGTGCAGGAAGGGATTGACATGACCTACTACATCGCCGGCGAGGGGCGGCGCCTGACGGGCCAGACCACACCTTCCGAGCTTCCCGACAAGTGGGCGATGAGCGTCCGGGTCCCCGTGGGGGTGGTGGCTTGCATTACCCCCTGGAACTTCCCCCTGGCGATCCCCACCTGGAAGCTCACCCCGGCCCTGGTCGCGGGGAACACGGTCATCTTCAAGCCGGCCGAGGACACCCCGCTCCTGGGCCACCTGCTGGTGGAGATCCTCCTGGAGGCCGGGCTGCCGCCCGAGGTCGTGCAACTTGTCCACGGGCACGGGGAGGAGGCGGGGGCGCCGCTGGTCCGGCATCCGCTGGTGAACCTGGTTTCCTTCACCGGGTCCTCGGAGGTGGGGCAGGACGTGGCCGTGGCCTGCGCGAAGGAGCACCGGCGCTGCTCCCTCGAGATGGGTGGGAAGAACTGCATCCTGGTCCTGGAGGATGCGGATCTGGACCTCGCGGTGGACGGGGCCGTCTGGGGCGGGTTCGGGACCACGGGTCAGCGCTGCACGGCGGCGAGCCGCGTCATCGTCCACGAGGCGGTGGCCCGGGAGTTCACCGACGCGCTGGTGCAGCGGGCCACCCGCCTCCGCCTGGGCGACGGTCTGCTGCCCGAGACGGAGGTGGGGCCGGTCGTCAACGAGGCCCAGCTCACGCGCGTCCACCAGTACACGGAGGTGGGGAAGACGGAGGGGGCCGAGCTCCTCTGCGGCGGCGGCTTCGCCCGGGAGGAGGCGCTGGCCAAGGGGTACTTCTATCGGCCCACCGTGTTCGCGAAGGTGAAGCCCACCATGCGGATCGCCCAGGAGGAGATCTTCGGTCCGACGGTGGCGGTTCTCGCGATCCGCTCCTTCGAGGAGGCAGTCGCGGTCGCCAATGGGGTCCGTTACGGGCTCTCCACCGCCATTTACACCCGGGATGTGAACCGGGCCTTCCGGGCGATGGGGGACCTGCAGGCGGGCATCACCTACGTGAACGCTCCCACCATCGGCGCGGAGGTCCACCTTCCCTTCGGGGGAGTGAAAGCCACCGGCAACGGCCACCGGGAGGGGGGCCCGCAGGTGCTGGACATCTTCACCGAGTGGAAGACGATCTACGTGGACTACAGCGGGAGGTTGCAGCGGGCCCAGATAGATGTCTAACGCAAACAACAGAATCACCGTGACAACGTCCGGGCCGCCGGCGCCGCCCCGG
>JAKEHP010000338.1 GCA_022614955.1 Candidatus Methylomirabilota bacterium | reverse complement strand
CCGAGGGGGTTGTCGGGGCCGGGCTCGACCTGGGTCTTCACGATGCGCTGCTCGGCCTCCATCTCTTCCTGGATGGACTTCGGGACGAACCAGGTGGGGCTCTTGATCTTGGCGGTGATGCGGAACTCCCCGAGCGGGGTGGGCCAGTCCGGCTGGCCGGCGCCCACCGGATACGAGGCGATCAGGACCCCTTTGGCGAAGTGGTAGAGCGTCCGGTCGGGGAGATTGATGACCAGCCCGTTCTGGAGGGAGGCCGGGAGGATGCGCTGGCCCGGGAGGCGGAGGGTCTGGCCGGCCGCGATGCGGGTCGGGTCGGTGAGGCCGTTCAGCTCGACGATCCGGCGCCAGGGGATGGCCAGCCGGATGGCGATGTCCGCGAGCGTATCCCCCGGCTGGACCTGGTAGCTGCGGTCCTCCTCCACCAGGGTGAAGGGGACGGGCGGTGCGGCGGCGGCCGGCACGAATACACCCAGGCCGATGGCGACGACCGCCGCCGCCGGGAGGCTTTTCGGACTGCTACGCGCCTTCGCTCTCCTCACCGGTCCTCGCGGGGGAGCAGGCTGATCCGCCCGTCAGTTGGCGCCACGCGGACCTTGTGGGTGTCCCCGAACAGGACCTCCGCCTCCTGCTCCCGGGCGGCCGCCCGGAGCGCCCCTTCCAGCGCCTCCAGCTCCGCTTCCAGTTCTGCGACGACGGCGCGCCTGCGGGTGCTCACCTCCGCGTACCGGTTGACGAGCTGCCCGGCAGCGTAGGCACCCAGGTCCGGCTGCGCCTGCCCCTCCCGGCGGACGAGGTGCCGCCGCACCGGGCAAAGATCCTGATAGGCGCACCAGTTGCAGAGGGAGCTCTCCCGCGGGGGGAAGGTGGTGTCGGCCTCGATCTTCTCGATGAGGACGATCGTTTCCCGCTTCAGTCCCTCCAGCTCCTCCCGACTCCGCCGCGAGCGCAGGACCCGGTCGAACACCAGGTAATGCCAGACCAGCTCCACGTCCTTGGCGTCGGGCCAGGCCGCCTCCACCGCGAGCTGGTAGAGGGCCAGTTGCCGGTCCCCGTCCAGCCGGTCCTGGGAGGGGAGCCGCCCGCCCGTCTTGTAGTCGTGGATCTCGTAGCGGCCCTCCCCCACCGCGACCAGCCGGTCAATGATCCCTGCGATCGTGTAGACGCCGGCCTCGTCGAGCGCCAGCGCCACCTTGGCCTCCAGGCCCAGCGTCGCCCCCTCGCTAAATGGGGCGTGACGGTGGTAGTAGGCCGTGAGGCAGCGCTCCCCCAGGCGGCGGTACTGCTCCGCCGTGTACTCCTGCCTGACGAT
>JAKEHP010000046.1 GCA_022614955.1 Candidatus Methylomirabilota bacterium | reverse complement strand
CGCTCCGGCCGTATCCAGCGCCTCCTGATTCGGCACGGGGCTGGTCTGCTCACGCTGGACGCGAAGGTGTTCCGGCGCCTGGTGGGGGCGGAGGTCCTCCGGAGCACGAACTTCACCATCCTCCGGAACGGGGCCGGATTCACCTTCGTCGGAAAGGGGTGGGGGCACGGGGTCGGGATGAGCCAGTGGGGCGCCAAGGGGATGGCGGAGCTGGCCTTCAGCTACGAGGAGATCCTCCAGTACTATTTCCCCCTCACCGCCCTGCACCGCCTCCCCGAGCGCTAGGCGGGGGGCAAATGCCGATGCAACTCCGCGACTTCCACTACGCGCTCCCCCCTGGGCTCATCGCCCAGCACCCGCTGCCGGAGCGGGATGCCTCCCGCCTGCTGCTCCTCGACCGGGGCACGGGGACCGTGGCGCACCGGAGCTTTCGGGACCTCCCGGTCTTGCTTCGCCCGGGAGACCTGCTGGTCATGAATGACACCCGGGTGCTGCCGGCGCGCCTGTACGGCATGACACCTCGGGGAGGTCGAGTCGAGATCCTCCTTCTGGAGGAAGCTGGGGCGACGGCCTGGTGGGCGTGGCTGAAGCCGGGCCGGCGGGCGCGGGTGGGGGCCGCCTTCTCCCTGCCGGACGATCTTCTCGCGCGGGTCTTGGAGCGGGGGCCCGAGGGCCGGATCTTGCTTGAATTTGACGGGTCGCTGCCGGTCCGGGAGATTCTGGAGCGGTACGGGCGGATGCCCCTCCCGCCCTACATCAAGCGAGCGGCCCCGAACGGCCGACGGTCGGGTCCGCCGGGGGCGAGCGCCGGGGAGGGGGACCGGGAGCGGTACCAGACGGTCTATGCCCGGGAGGATGGAGCCATCGCCGCGCCCACGGCGGGTCTTCACTTCACCGAGGCGATGCTAGAGGCGGTTCGGGCCCGGGGGGTTGCGGTGGCCTTCCTGACGCTTCACGTGGGCGTCGGCACGTTCAAGCCGGTCCGGGTGGTGGAGGTCAAGCAGCACCGGATGGATCCCGAGCGGTTCCGCATCCCCGAGGGGACGGCCCGGGCGGTGAAGGAGGCCAGGGGGCGCGGGGGCCGGGTGATGGCGGTGGGGACCACGACGGTGCGGGCCCTCGAGAGCGCCGCGGATGAGGGGGGCGCGCCCCGGGCCGGGGCCGGGGAGGCCACCCTCTTCATCACGCCGGGATACCGCTTCCGGGTCGTGGACGCGCTCCTCACCAACTTCCACCTGCCCTGCACGACCCTCCTGATGCTGGTCAGCGCTTTCGCGGGGCGGGATCGGGTCCTGGCGGCCTACCGCGAAGCCACGGCCGCCCGCTATCGCTTCTACTCCTACGGCGATGCCATGCTCATCCTCTAGGGAACAAGCAGGGACGGGGGCCTCATGAGGGCCGCAGGGTTCCGCTTCGAGGTCCGGGCGAAAGACCCCGACACGGGGGCGCGGCGGGGGCGCCTTTCCACCCCCCACGGGACCGTGGAGACGCCGGTCTTCATCCCGTGCGGGACGCAGGCGACGGTCAAGACCCTCTCGCCCCGCGACCTGGAGGAGGAGGGGGTGGAGCTGGTCCTCTGCAACACCTATCACCTCTCCTTGCGGCCGGGGGCCGAGACCATCGCCGCCCTGGGGGGCCTGCATCGGTTCATGGCCTGGTCGCGCCCGCTCCTCACCGACAGCGGCGGCTACCAGGTCTTCAGCATGGCCGAACTCCGGCGGATCACCGAGGAGGGCGTCACCTTCCGCTCCCACCTGGATGGATCGAGCCACGCCCTGACCCCTGAGAGGGCCATCGCCATCCAGGAGGCGCTCGGCGCCGACATCATCATGGCCTTCGACGACTGCACCCCTTACCCGGCGACACCCGACCAGGCCCGGACCTCGATGGAGCTCACCCTCCGCTGGGCGGAGCGGTGCCTCAAGGCCCGGACCCGCTCGGACCAGGCCCTCTTTGGCATCGTCCAGGGCTCGGTCTACCCGAACCTGCGCGCGGAGGCGGCGGCGCGCCTCACGGCGCTCCCCTTTGACGGCTACGCCATCGGGGGGTTGGGCGTCGGGGAGAGCAAGGGGCAGGTGCAGGCCGTCCTCCGGCATACGGCGCCTCGCCTCCCCGCTGAGCGCCCCCGCTACCTCATGGGGCTCGGGACCCCGGAGGATCTCCTCCTCGGGGTGGCGGCCGGCATTGACATGTTCGACTGCGTGATGCCGACCCGCCACGGGCGCACCGGTAGTCTCTTCACGCGGCAGGGACGTCTGAGCATCAAGGCGGCGGCGTACGCCCACGACGAGCGGCCGGTGGATCCCGAGTGCGCCTGCTATACGTGCCGGACCTTCAGCCGCGCCTACCTCCGGCACCTGTTCGTGGCCGACGAGATGCTGGGGTTGCGGCTCAACACCCTTCACAATCTCCACTACTACCTTACCCTGATGGCAGAGGCCCGGGAGGCGTTAGCCGAGGGGACCTTCGCCAAGTACCTGGACGACCGGCTGGCCGCCCTCCGGGGCGCGCCGGACTCCCCCGCCAACCCCGAGTAAAGAAGGAGGACGCGCGTGCTCGCACCCACCCTGGCCTACGCGGGCGCCGCCGGCGACGGCGGCTTCGGCGGCTTCCAGGCAATGGTCCCCCTGCTCCTCATGTTCGCCGTCTTCTACTTCATCCTGATCCGCCCGCAGCAGCAAAAGCAAAAGAAGCACCGCGAGATGCTCCAGCACCTCAAGACGGGGGACCAGGTCATCACTAGCGGGGGGCTCTTCGGGACCATCGTGGACATTGACGAAAAGAAGATCACCCTGCGGATCGCGGACAACGTGAAGGTGGAGGTGGGCCGCAGCTTCGTGGCGTCCCGGGTGGGCTGGGAAGGCGAGAAGAAGAAGGACTAGCGGGAATCCGGTTTCTCCGCCACCAGAATGGCGGCGTAGCCGACCCGACTCATGCCCGGGGAGGCCTGGAGAAGGGCGTCCAGCCGGCCTAGCGCCAGGATGATGCGTTTGAAGGTGTCGTAGAGGGGCTGGCCGTCTTTGTAGACGGTCTGGTACGGCTCGGGGACGATCGAGGAGGCCATGTGGAGGCCCAGGCGGCGGACGACCCGGAGCCCGGCCCCCGTAAGCAGCCGGGTCATCTCCCGCCCGGTGTAGGTCTTATAGATGAAGTCCACCCGCTCGGCCCGGGTAAGGTAGGTGTAGGTCCAGATCCGCTTGTCCCCCATCCCCCGCGCCCGCAAGGCCCGCGCCAGCTCGTCGGGGCGCCACAGCAGCCCCACGTGCCACTTATTGTCGTACTCGATGGTGACCGTGCCCCCGGGGCGGCAGACCCGGGCCATCTCGGCGATGGCGGTGGCGTAGTCCGGGATCAAGCCGATCACGTCCCCGTAGCAGCAGACGAAGTCCACGCTGCCATCGGGGAGCGGTAGGAACGTAGCATCCCCGTGGAGGAAGGTGACATTGCGGCAGCCGAGGCCGGTCACCTTCTCCCGCGCCTTGCGGAGGAGATCGGCGGCCAAATCCAGCGCCAGGACGCGCCGGGCGCGGGGGGCGAACTGGGCGGTCTGGAGGCCCGTACCCGCCCCCACATCCAGGACCACCTTTCCCTCCCACCGGGGCCGGAGCGCCTCGAGCGTGGCCCGCGTCACCCGGGAGTCGTTGATGAGGAAGGGCGTTTCGGCGTCAAAGACGTCGTACTCCTCCGCCATCCGGTCGTAGGCGGAGCCGACCGCCTCCCCGTACCGCTCGCCGAACTCGGGCTGGCCCTGCTGCACCGTGTCCATGTCTCCGCCCCTCAGAGCCGCTCCAGGAAGACGCACTTCAGGTAGCGAGTCTCCCGCACCCCCAGGAGGATCGGGTGGTCGGTTGCCTGCGTCCGGACCGCCAGGACCCGCATCCGGCAGTGGGCGTCTGCTGCTGCCGCCTCCAGCATCGCCAGGAAAGTCGCTTCGTCAATGTGGTAGGAGCAGGAGCAGGTAATCAGGATCCCCCCCGGCCGCAGGAGCCGCATGGCCCGGAGGTTGATCTCCTTGTAGCCCCGCAGCGCTGCCTCGACCGCCTCCTTCCCCTTGGTGAAGGCGGGGGGGTCCAGGACGAGGCAGTCGTACTTGCGCCGGGTCTTGTCCAGGAGGCGCAGCTCGTCGAAGGCGTTGGCCGTCCGGAACCGGCAGCGCCCCTCGACCCCGTTGAGGCGCGCGTTGGCCTCGGCGGCCGCCACCGCCTCGGGGGAGATGTCCACCCCCTCCGCGAGCGTCGCGCCGGCCTCTGCCAGGTGCACCGCGAAGGCCCCCGTATAGCAGAAGCAGTCGAGGATCTCCCGGCCGGCCGCCAGCTCGCGGGCCGCCAGCCGGTTCTCCCGCTGGTCCAGGAAGAACCCGGTCTTCTGCCCCCCCGCTACGTCCACGCGGAAGCGACAGGGCCCCTCGCGGATCTCCACCTGCTCCGGGCCGTCCCCCCGCGCCCAGCCCCGCTCGAGGGGCAGCCCCTCCAGCGTCCGGACTGAGGCGTCGTTGCGCAGGTAGATGCCGCGCGGCTGGAAGAGGCCCTCGACCGCCTCCAGGGTCGGCTCCCGGAGCCGGTCCATCCCCGCCGTGAGGAGCTGGGCGACCGCCACGGACCCGTAGCGGTCCACGATGAGCCCCGGCAGCAGATCCCCTTCGGAGGAGACGACCCGGTAGGCCGCCTCCGGGCCGGCCAGCGTCTCGCGCCGCGCCGCTGCCGCTGCGATCCGCCGTCGCAGGAAGGCGGCATCAATTGCCTCGGCCTCGGTGGTCAGGACCCGCAGCGCGATCTGGGAGCGCGCGTTGTAGGTTCCCCGCCCCAGGAACTGGCGGTTGGGGGCGGTGATGTCCACCACCTCCCCGGGCTCTGCGGACCCCTGCACCTCCTGGATGTCGCTCCGATAGATCCAGGGGTGCCCGCGCAGGAGGCGCCGCTGGCCGCTCACCCGAAGGACAGCGGTGGTGGCCATGCCGGCCGTAGTTGTACTGCCCGGACCGGGAAAATGCAAGGGCGAAGAGAGTCTCAGGGGACGCGCCCGGTGCCGCGGCACTGCATGCACTTCACCGTTATCCAGGTGCCGCTGCCGGTGCGGATCTGGAAGGAGCCGGTCCCGTTGCAGCCGGGGCAGGTCATGGGGTGACGTTCGTCGGGCCGGAGCCGGCGGTGCAGGCGTCAGCCCGGGCGGCTACAGTCCCCAGTCGCGTGGGTAGCGGAAGTCCCGGTCAATGGTCCGCCGCGAGATTTTGGCGATGACCGGAAGCCGCCGCTTGTACTGGGAGGCGCGTACCCGCTCCGCCACGGCCCGCACGAACCGCTCGTCGAACCCCGCCGCCAGGAGCGCGGCCGTGTCGTAGCGGAGGTCAACCATATGGAAGAGGAGGCGATCCACCTCCTCGTAGGTGAAGCCCAGCTCGGCCTCGTCCGTCTGCCCCGCCCACAGGTCGGCGCTGGGCGCCTTTTCCACGATGGCGGCCGGGACCCCCAGGTGCCGGGCGAGGCCCCGGACGTGGGTCTTGTAGAGGTCCCCGAGGGGGTTCAGGGCGGAGGCCATATCTCCGTACAGGGTCCCGTAGCCCAGGAGCAGTTCGGTCTTGTTGCTGGTTCCGAGGACGAGGGCCCGGAGCTTCGCCGAGTAATCGTAGAGGATGGTCATCCGCTCCCGGGCCATCTTGTTCCCCCGGCGCATCCGGTCCGCCTCCGGCCCCCGGGCGAAGTAGGCGTCAATCATCGGGGTGATCTCGATGGTTTCGGAGTTGATCCCCAGCCACCGGGTGACAAGCGCCGCGTGTTCCCGGCTCTCCTGGCTGCTCTCCCGGTAGGGGAGCAGGAGCCCCCAGACGTTGCCGGGGCCGAGCGCCTTGCTCGCGAGGGCGGCAGCGGTGGCGGAGTCCACCCCGCCCGACAGGCCCACCACGACCCGGCCGAACCCGGACTTGCGGACCTCGTCCTCGACGAAGGCGGTCAGGACCTGGGCCGCGGCCGCGTAATCCAGGGCGAGGGGGAGCATGCCGGTGCTCACGGCGCCTCCTCCCCCGGCGTCTCCCCCAGGATCCGCTTCAGGATCCGGAGCGTCAGCTCGGGCCGCTCGTCCCGCAGGAGCGGGTTCGCCAGGCGCTCGCGGCGGATGGCATCCTGGTCAATGGTGGCGAAGAGGAGGGCCTCCTCCAGGGCCGGGGCCTGGGCGAGCGGCGTCCCGTCCGGCCCCAGGACCTCCGAGGAGCCCCAGAAGCAGGCCCCGTCCTCGTAGCCCACCCGGTGGGCAAAGGCTACGGCGCAGGTGAAGAGCTGGGCGTAGGTCCGGTTCAGGTGGTGCCAGCCGATGGCGTTCGCGAAGCGGCCGTCCGCGGTGAGCCCCCGCCCGGGGCTGTTGGAGACGGCCAGGAGGACCTGGGCCCCGTCCAGGACCGCCAGGTAGGGGAGGGCGGGGTGCCACATGTCCTCGCAGATGAGGAGCGCCATCCGGCCGAAGGCGGAGTCGAAGGCGGCGACCCGATCCCCCTGGGCGAAGTAGCGCTGCTCGTCGAAGATGCCGTAGGTGGGGAGGTACACCTTCCGGTGGACGTGGCGGACCTCCCCTCCCTCAAGGTACAGGGCCGCATTGTAGTAGCGGAAGTCGGGGGACTCCTCGACGAAGCCGACCACCAGAGCCACGTCGCGGCTCTTCGCCCGCAGCCAGTCCAGGCGCCGGTCGGTCACCCGCAGCGCCACCGCCGGGACCAGGTCCTTGAGAAAGTAGCCGGTCAGGCTCAGCTCCGGGAAGAGCACGAGGCGCGCCCCGCCCCGCTCCGCCTCCTGGATGAGCTTCTCGTGCAGGGCGATGTTCCGCTCCAGGTCCCCGAGGTGGGGCTGCATCTGGGCGATGGCCAGGGAGATGCGCTCCGTCATGCGCTCGCCTCCCGCGGCGGGCGCCCGAAGGCGGCGTAGATGGCCTGCAAAGCGGGCGAGAAGGTGCGCCCCGGCCCGCTGTAGAGGGTGAGGGGGGGGAGGAGGGTGAGCCGCGGCCTCCCCCCTCGCTCCGCCCGGGCCAGGATGAAGGTGGCTGGGCCCTCGGCCCGGGAGTGGACCGGGCGGAGCTGGATGAGGCTGAGCCCGTGCGTCTCCAGCGCCGCCGTGAGGTCCATCAGCCGGGCGGCATGGTGGATGATCCAGAGGCGCCCCCGGGGGGCCAGGGCGTACGCGGCGGTCCCCACCACCTCCTCCAGGGTGCAGAGGATCTCATGCTTCGCCGCCGCAACTTCATGCACCGCACTGATCAGACCGCTGCCCGCGGGCCAGTAGGGCGGGGCGCTCACCACCAGGTCGAAAGCGCCGCGCGCGAGGGAGGCTGCGGGACGGCGGAGGTCGCCGGTGACGATCTCAACCCAGCCCTCGCAGCCGTTCAGGCGGATGGCCCGCCGGGCCCGATCGGCCATGGCCTCCTGAACCTCCAGGCCGACGATGCGGCAGGCGGGGGCCTTGGCCGCCAGGAGGAGGGTGACCGCCCCCGTCCCCGCCCCCAGGTCCAGGATCCGCTCTCCCGGCTTCGGGTCGGCCGCGTGCGCCACCAGGATGCTGTCCACCGAGTACCGGTAGCCGCGCCGGGCCTGGATGATCTTCAGACCGGTCCCGAGGAGGGTCGTGGTCTCCTCATCCTGGACCGATGCGCTCCCCGCGACCATCCGCGCCCCTTGACACCCGCCGGGAGGTTCCCGTACGCTGGCGCCGCCATGGCTGTCCCTGCCGCTCGCCAGGCCCTGACGGAGGCCCTGCAGGATGCCGACGCCGAGGTGCGCCGCGCCGCCGCCGAGGCGCTGGAGCGGCTCGAGAGCCTCGCGGGTCTCGAGCGGCTGACCCGGGCCCTCGAGGCCGGGACCGCGCCCCAGGCGCTCGGGGCGCTGCACGCCCTCGGGGAGCTGGGGGCGCCCCGGGCCCTCTCCGCCGTCGTGGCGGCCCTCCGCTCCCCTCTCAAGGAGGTTCGGGCGGGCGCCGTCAAGATCCTGAGGGCGGCCCGGGACCCGCGCCTCCTCGGTCCCCTCACGGAGATCCTGGACGACCCCGATCTGGATGTCCGGGTGGTGGCGGTGCGGGCGCTGGGCGACTTCCGCGACGGCCGCCTGCTGGCGGTCCTGCGGCCGCTGTTGCAGGAGTCCTCCGCCGATGTCCGCGAGGCGGCCGCGGAGGCCCTGGGGAAGCTGGGCGACCCGCAGGTCCTGCCGGACCTGGTTGCCCGCTTGCTGGATCCCGAGGCGCTTGTGCGGCGGCGGGTGGCCTGGGCGATCGGCGAGATCGCCCTCCACTCCGCAGACACCGTTCGATAGGCGCCGCCTCCCGACGTTCCTCTCCCCGCGCGTTCCCTGCGCCGCTCCTCAGCCTGCCTTCTTCCCCCCCTGCGACTCCTCGACCATCCACTGGGAGACGTCGATCCCCTTGCTGGCCGGGTCCACGGCGACCAGGATCGAGCGCCGGTAGGCGCCGGTGGCCGGGTCCTTCTCCAGCAGGTCCACCTCGCGCTTCTCCGGGACGTCGTTCCCCGCCGGATCCCGCAGGATCCGCAGCACGGGCCGCGCGGAGTCCTCCCGGTTCGGGCGCAGGACCAGCGCAAGCTCTCCCGTGTCCAGGCGGACCACGGTGCCGGCCGGGTAGATCCCCAGCATCTCGATGAACTTCTCCAGCACGGCCGGGTCGAATACCGTCGCCGCGAGCTCCTTCATGCGGGCGATGGCCCGGGTCGGCTCCATGGCAGTCTGGTAGGGGCGGGCTGTGGTAATGGCGTCATAGACGTCGGCGGTCTGCACGATCATCCCGAAGGGGTGGATCTGGTAGTCCGGGGCTGGCAGGGGGTAGCCGGTCCGGTCGTGGCGCATGTGGTGCTCCAGGACCGGCCGGAGGGAGACCGGGGAGATCCCCTCCATCCGGGAGGTGAGCTTCACCCCCTCCTCGGGGTGGCTCTTGACGATCCGCCACTCCTCTTCGGACAGGTCGCGCGGCTTGTTGTAGATCGCATCCGGCCAGCTCACCTTGCCCAGATCGTGCAGGAAGGCCCCGACCCCCAGATCGTAGAGCACCTCCCCGCTGTACCCCAGATGCCTGCCCAGGGCGATGGAGAGGATCCCGACGTTCACGGAGTGGTTGAAGAGGTACTCGTCGTAGGACTTCATCATCGTGAGGGCCAGGAGGGAGTGGCGGGACTTCAGGACCCCGTCCACCATCCCCTGGACCGTCGCCTTCACCTCGCCGCTGGAGGGGACCCGCCCCAGGCGCGCCTCCTCGAAGACCTTCAGCGAGGCGTTGCGGGCGTTGTTGTAGATGAGGCGCGACTGGAGGAGGTCGAGGGCCTCCGACTCCTCTCCCGGCTCCTGAACCGTAGTCGGCCCCGTCACCTGGATCCGGGTCACCCCGTCCCGCGCGAGGACCGCCCCGATGCCCCCCGCCTGCTGCAGGCTGGCCACATCCTGCGTGAGGCACTGGAGGAGGCGCTGGAGGTCGGCCGCGGTGACGCCCCGGAGGAGCGTCAGGGACCCGACCCCCCGCGCCACCAGGCGCTCCGCCAACCCCCGGTGCACGTCCGGGCCCCCCAGGATCGGCGCCCCCTTCACCACCAGGTCGCCGTCCAGGACGCTCACGGTGAAGCGGTCGGCGTCGCTGAGGAGGGGGCCGAGGGCCTCCCCCACTTTCTCGAAGAACTTCCCCGCTGCTGGGTGGCTGGCCGGGTAAAGGGCGAGGCCCCGAAGCGCGGCGTTCACGCTCCGCACGAAGGTCTCCACCTGCTCCGTCCAGCCCGGGCTCACGCCACCCTCACCGTGCCCCCATCAGACGCTCCAGGGCTACTTGGCAGGCGTGGGGGACGGCACCCTCCCCCCGCTTGGCCTCCGCCAGGAGGGCTTCCGTGGCCGGCTCGGTCCCGACCGTCCCCAGCCCCGCGGCTGCGGCCACCCGGACCTCCTCGTTCAGGCGCCGGTTCAGCCAGGTCCGCCGGCGGAGGAGCCCAACGAGCACCGGGACCGCTTGGGGGTCCCCGATGGCACCCAGGGCCATGATGGCGGCCTTCTGGGTGTTTACTTCCTTGGCGAAGACGGAGAACTGGCGCGCCACCTCGGCCAGCGGGCCGATGGCCCGGGTGACCTTGAGGGTGCCCAGGGCGGCGATCACGCTCTGCCGCACGCCGAGGTCGGGGTCTCCCAAGCGCTGCAGGAGGGCGTCGGCCGCGGCGGCAGTTCCGATGCGAGTTAGGGCCTTGACCGCCTCCTTCCGGACGCGGGGATCCGCGTGAGCGAGGGCCGGGCGAAGCGGTGGCACGGCCTCTGGCAGGCCAATCGTCCCCAGGACCAGAACCAGGTTTCGGACCACGTACCAGCGACTGTCCTTCAGCCCGGCCACCAGGCGGGGCAGCGCGACCGGGCCCAGGCGGGAGAGGGTGCCCATCAGCTTGCGCCGAGCCGAGAGGGACTCCTCCTCGGCGAGCCGCTCCAGGAGAGGCGGGACGGCTGCATCCCCCAGCGAGACCAGGAGGAAGATGAGATCGTCGTCGAGCGCGCAGTCCTTCTCGCAGAGCTTCCCGATGATGTAGGCGATGCCCGAGGGATCCCCCAGGGTGGCGATGGCCTGCTCCGCCTCAGGCCGGACCCACGGCGGCTTCACGCTCTGCGGGTGGGTGTGGAAGACGAAGGCGGAGAGGATCCGGACGAAGCTCTCCACGTCGTTGCCGGTGCGGGCTGTCTGGCCCCACTCCAGGAGGCGGGCCGCCGTCGGCTGGTAGGTCGCGATGCTGGTGGCCTCTTCCAGGCGGTTCAGGAGGCTCTCGAGCGTCGGCGCCTCCTCGGGGGGCGGCGGTTCGGGCTCGAGCTCTGCGACACGGGACACCGCCTCCGGCTCGTCCTCGAAGTGCAACTCCAGCTCCGTGATCTGCAGCTGCGCGACCCCCTTCGTCTGCAGCACCCTGGCCGGCCCCCCCTCCTCCATCAGCCGCTTCGGGTCCATCGCGAGCATCTCCAGGAACCCCCGAACATCCGCCGGCCCCAGCCCCGGGCCGAAGAGGATCCGCTGGATCTGGCGGGTGTGGAGGTCGGCGGCGAGCTGCTGGAGGACGGGGTTATCCTTCCCCAGGGGTGCCTTCCCGTACTGGAGGCTGTCGCGGCTCACCGTGATGGTCAGGGGAGATTCACGGGTGAGCAGTCCGAGGAGCGCTTGGCACGCGCGGTCGAGGGACTGGACAAGGGAGGGATGGCTCGGAGGGTAGAAGGCCAGGTCTCGGGCGGTCTTCTTGACGCCGATCATCCCCTCCTCCAGGTCCCTGAGGAAGCGGCCGTCTGGGGAATCAGGAGCGGGATGTCGGTGCGTGGGATCCTTATCCATGCCTCACGCCGATCCGGCGGGACCTTCCGCCGGGGGTGGCGGCTCGGGGCCACGCGGATTCCACCCAGGGTAAGATTCGATTCATCATACCAAACAGAAGGCAAATGTCAACACGACCTGGGCCAGGATCCCTTCATCCCCGCGGCCTTACCAGAGGTCCAGGGGATCAGTGTCCACCTCGATCCTGAGGCCGGCGCGACCCGGAGAGGGGCCGCCCGCGAGGGCCGCCCGGACCGCCCGGTGAAGCGTGCTGCTCATCCCTCCCTTCACAAGGAGGTGCCATCGGTACACGCCCCGGAGGCGCAGGAGGGGGGCAGGGGCCGGACCGTCCACCTCCACGGACGGGACCCCGTGCAAAAGCCCGGCCAGGCGCTCGGCCGCGGCCCGGGCATTCACCTCGGCTGGCGCGGTGCAGAGCAGGCGCACGGCGCGGGTGAAGGGCGGGAGGCGGCGGGCCCGCCGAAGCGGCGCTTCCTCCTGGTAGAAGGCGGGGTAATCCTGCGCCAGGGCCGCGCGGATGGCGTAGTGCTCCGGGGCGAAGGTCTGGATGATCCCCTCCCCGGGGTCGCGGCCCCGCCCCGAGCGCCCGACCATCTGGGTGAGGAGGGCGAAGGTCCGCTCCCCCGCCCGGAAATCTGGCAGGTTCAGCGTCAGGTCGGCGGCGAGCACCCCCACCAGCGTGACGCCGGGGAAATCGTGCCCCTTGGCGATCATCTGGGTCCCGACCAGGACATCCAGAGACCCCGCGGCCAGGCGGGAGAGGATGGCTCGATGTCCCGCGGGCCCGACCGTGGTGTCCCGGTCCATCCGGGCGACCCGAGCCCCGGGATAGGCTTCCAGGACCCCCCGCTCGAGCTGCTGGGTCCCGACGCCGAAGTGGCGCAGCCGGCTCCCGCCGCACTCCGGGCAGGTCTCCGGCACCTTGCGGGCGTACCCGCAGTGGTGGCAGAGGGCGCGGGCCACCGTGGCGTGCCAGATCAGGCTGACACTGCACCGGGGGCAGCGCAGGATCAGGCCGCAGTCCCGGCAGAGGAGGGCGGCGGCGTAGCCCCGCCGGTTCAACAGGAGGAGGACCTGCCCACCGCGCCCCAGGTGGGCCCCCATCCGCTCCCGGAGCAGGGCGGAGAGGAGGGGACGACGCCCCGCCTGGGTCAGCTCCTGGCGCATGTCCACGACGTGGACCGTGGGAAGGCGGGCCTCCCCGAGGCGCCCCGGCAGGGTGAGGAGGTGGTAGCGCCCCTGCTCCGCGTTGGCGTAGGACTCCAGCGCGGGGGTGGCGGACCCCAGGATAACCGGGCAGCCGAGGAGGCGCGCCCGCATGATCGCCACGTCCCGCGCGTGGTAGCGGGGTACCTCCTCCTGCTTGTAGGCCCCGTCCTGTTCCTCGTCCACGATGAGGAGGCCGAGGCGGGGGAGCGGCGCAAAGACAGCGGAGCGGGCGCCGACCACGATGTCGGCCTCCCCGGCCCGGATCCGCCGCCACTCGTCGAAGCGCTCCCCCGGGCGGAGGCCGCTGTGGAGAAGGGCAACGCGCCGGCCGAAGCGGGAGGCGAAGTGGGCGGTGGCCGCGGGGGTCAGGGCGATCTCGGGGACCAGAACCAGTGCCTGCCGGCCCGCCGCGAGCGCGCCGGCGATTGCCTGGAGGTAGACCTCGGTCTTCCCGCTCCCCGTCACGCCGAAGAGGAGGAAGACCGCGAAGCGGCCCGACCGCTGCGCCGCGGCCGTGGCGGCCAGCGCCTCGGCCTGCGCCGGGGTGGGGGGGAGGGGGCTCTCCCCTGCCCCCACGGGGTAGTCGGCCAGCAGGTCCCGGCGCACCTCCCGAGCCTGCGGGCTGAGCAGTCCGCGACGGAGGAGGGCCAGCTCGGCGGCCGGCGTCCCGCCGCGCCGCCGAAGCTCTCTCACGGGGAGCTCGCCGCCCGCTTGTAGAAGGCGCTCCAGAATCTCGGCCTGGCGGGGGGCGCGGCCCCGGAGCGTCTCAGCCTGGCGCCGGGCCTCCTCCGGGGGGACCGCCAGGGCGTAGCACCGGAGGGTGCGGGGCTGGTCCCGGGGCGTGGGCAGGAGCGGCTCCACCTCGAGGAGGCCGCGGCGGGCGAGGCGGGCGAGGCACGCGCGCGCGGCGGAGCGCCCGAGGCGGCGCGCCAGCGCCTGGACCGGGACGGCGGGTCGGCGCGTCAGGAGCGTGGCGAGGTGCTGCGTCGCCGGCGAGCGGTCTGCGGCGAGGAGGGCGGCGGCGGTGGTCCCTGGGGTCAACCGGATGACCTGCCGTGCGAGGGCGGTGAGCCCCGGGGGGAGGGCGGCCCGGATGACCTCCCCCCACGGGGCGAAGTAGTAGTCGGCAGTCCAGCGGGTGAGCTGGAGGAGATGCCCGTCCAGGACGGGGGTCTCATCCAAAACCTCCAAGATCGGCCGGAGCTGCGGGGGGGGGGCTTCGGCCGGGAATCCGACCACGTACCCGGTGACCTCGCGCCGCCCGAGCGGCACCCGGACCCGCACGCCTGCCTGGAGGCCCGGCGCCAGCTCCGGGGGGATGGAGTAGGTGAGGGGAGCCGGAAGGGGGAGGGGGAGCGCCACCGCCGCGTAGGGGCCCGGGCCCTTGGCACCGGGGAGAGGCGCCGAATTGCTTTGACCTTTCGCCATCGCTTGCGGTACTCTCGCGGCTGGAGGCAGACACGGCATGGGGTCAGAGACGAGGAATCGGCGTTTTACCCTCCGCTACGACCACGTGGTCCATGACCTGTGGGTGGGGTTGATCGAGGGGGATCGCCGCTACCGCTCTGCCGATCGGCGGCACCGGCGCTCGCTGCTCTCGGAGCTGCTGAGAGCACGGTTCGCACCTGGCTTTATCCGCACCCGCCTGCCTCGCCTCGCCAAGCTCTTGCCGCAACGCCCGCCGACCCGCCCGGTTCGCACCAAGGCCGCCTGACCGCTCACCAGCTGGCGTTCCGTGTACAACCCGGGATGCTCCGCCTTTAGGAGCGGCCGGTGAGGCGGGTGAGCTCCCGCTGGAGCAGTTGCATGTCCTGCCAGACGGTCTTCTTCTCGTGGGGGTTCCGGAGGAGGAAGGCGGGATGGTAGGTGGGGAGGAGGGGGATGCCCCGAAACTCGAAGAGCCGGCCGCGCAGCCGCGAGATCGGCTCCTTTGTTTTTAGCAGGGTCTGCGAGGCGGGTCCCCCGAGCGCGCAGATCAGTTTAGGCCGGATCGCCTCGAGCTGCTTGAGCAGGAAGGGCTCGCAGGAGGCGATCTCATCCGCCTCCGGGTTCCGGTTGGCCGGGGGACGGCACTTGATGATGTTGCAGATGTAGACGTCCTCCCGCCTGAGGCCGATGGCCTGGATGATCCGGGTCAGGAGCTGGCCGGCCCGCCCCACGAAGGGCTCCCCCTGCGCGTCCTCCTCGGCCCCCGGCGCCTCCCCCACGAACACCAGCTCGGCCCGGGGGTTGCCCACCCCGAAGACGATCTGGGTCCGGCCCCGGCAGAGCTTGCAGCGGGTGCACTCCCCCAGCTCCTCGCGGACTTCGGCGAGCGTGAGGGGTCGGCCTGCGGGGGCGGGCCCGGCTACCGGGGCGGCGGGGACGAACTCGAGGCCGAGCTGCCGCTGCGCGTCCAGATAGATCCGGGTGGCGCGCAGGAGCTCCCGCAGGTCGTCCCGGGGGTCGGTGCCCATGGTTGGAGGGGTGCCTTCAGGGGCGCGCCGGTCGGGCCGCCAGCAGGCGGGCGACCCGGTCCAGGATCCGGTGGGCCACCTCCCGCTTGCTGAGCAGCGGAAGGGTCTCCACCTCGCCGTCCGCGCCGACCAGCGTCACTCGGTTGGTCTCGGCGGAGAAGCCGGCGTCTTTCGCCCCGACGTCGTTGGCCACCACCAGGTCCAGGTTCTTCTTCCGGAGTTTCTCCCGGGCGTTGGCCACGAGCTCCTCGGTCTCCGCGGCGAAGCCGACCAGGACCGATGCCCCCTGGCGCCGCGAAAGCTCGGCGAGGATGTCCGGGGTGGGGGTCAGCTCCAGGGTCAGGACCTCCCGCCCCTTCTTGATCTTGGACGGGGCCACCCTGGCCGGCCGATAATCGGCGGGGGCCGCCGCCTTGATGACCGCGTCCGCCCCCGCCGCGCGCGCCAGCACCGCCTCGTACATCTCGTGCGTGGTCTCTACTCGGATGCACTCCGCCCCTGCGGGGGGAGCGAGGTGCGTCGGCCCGGTCACCAGGATGACCCGGGCCCCGCGGGCTGCCGCCGCCTCGGCCAGGGCGAATCCCATCCGTCCGGAGGAGCGGTTCCCGACGAAGCGGACGGGGTCCAGTGGCTCGTAGGTCGGTCCCGCGGTCACCAGGAGGGTCCGGCCCGCCAGGTCGCGGGTGCGGGCAAGCAGCGCCTCGACCGCCCCCACGATCTCGACCGGCTCGGCGAGACGCCCCGGACCCGTGAGGCCAGAGGCCAGCTCTCCGCTGGCCGGCCCGACGAACTGGACCCCTCGCTGACGCAGCGTGGCCACGTTCGCCTGTGTGGCGGGATGCCGCCACATCTCGGCATCCATCGCGGGGGCCAGGAGGACCGGACAGGTGGCGGCCAGGAAGAGGTTGGTGACGAAATCGTCGGCCAGTCCGTGGGCGAATTTGGCCAGGGTGTGGGCGGTGGCCGGGGCCACCACGAAGAGATCAGCCCCGCCAGCAGCAGCGATATGCGCGATCTGCCCCTCGTAGTCCTGCGCGTACAGGTCGGTGAGGACGGGCCGGCGGGAGAGGCTCTGGAAGGTCAGCGGGGCCACGAACCGGCTGGCGCTCTCGGTCATGGCGCAGGTGACCTCGGCGCCTCGCCGCGTCAGTTCGCGGAGGAGCTCCGCCGCCTTGTAGGCGGCGATGCTCCCCGTCACCCCCAGGAGGATGCGTTTCCCCGTCAGCATGCCCGCTCCCGGCTCCCGCGCGTCCCGGCCGATCTACCGGGACTCCCCGATCCCAGCCCCCTTCGGCGCCACCAGGTGATTCAGGGGCCCCCCCCCCTTCCCGATGGCGACCGCGGCCCTGAGACCCTCGGCCACGTAGGCCTGGGCGGCGGCCACCGCGGTCGGGACGGCCTGCCCGCGGGCGAGTCCCGCGGCGATGCCCGCCGAGAGGGTACACCCGGTCCCGTGGCTGTTTGTGGTCTCGATCCGGGGCCCCTCCCGGACGGTGAACGCCCGCCCGTCGTAGAGGACGTCGAAGACCTGCGGGCCCGGCAGGTGCCCTCCCTTGACCAGCACGTGGCGTGGGCCCAAGGTGTGAATGGCCCGCGCCGCTTCCTTCATCCCCGCCAGGTCCCGGATCTTCTCCCCCGCCAGGATGGCGGCCTCGTCCAGGTTAGGTGTCACCACCAGGGCCAACGGGAGGAGGACCATCTTCACCGCCTCCACGGCACCCGGGTCCAGGAGGGGATCCCCGCTCGCCGCCACCATAACCGGGTCCACAACGAGCGCCCGCAGGTCGAAGGCGCGAACTTCCCGGGCCACCACCTCCACGATCCTGGCCGTGGCAAGCATCCCGGTCTTCGCAGCGTCCGCGCCGATGTCCCCCAGGACCGACCGGAGCTGCGCGACCACGAACTCCGCAGGGAGGACATGGACCCCCTGCACCCCCAGGGTGTTCTGGGCAGTGATGGCGGTCAGCGCCGACATCCCGTAGACCCGGAAGGCCGTGAAGGTCTTGAGGTCAGCCTGGATGCCGGCGCCACCCCCCGAGTCCGAGCCCGCGATGGTCAGGGCCTTGTGCATGCATCCGCCTCCGAGCGCGGGGAAGGTGCCGGTCCGTTGCATTATACGGCAGCGCACCGGGGAAGCGCCACGCCGTTCTGTGACCGCTCGGACGGCGGGCTCCCGGGGAGCGGCCCCGTTCAGCGGGCAGGGAGGCGGGCGCCGCCCGTCAGTTCTCTGTGGGGCGCGCCCCGGGAGCCGCCGGTGGGGGAGTCGCGGCGTACAGGGCGTGGTACTGGCGGTGGCTGGCCAGGACCCGCTTCACGTACTCCCGGGTCTCGGCGTAAGGGATGGCCTCGATGAAGCGGTCCGGGTCGGCGGTCGGGATCTCCTGGAGCCAGCGCCGGACGGCCTGGGGGCCGGCGTTGTAGGCGGCCAGCGCGGCCGGCATGTTCCCCCCGAATTCCTCCAGGACCTGCGCCAGGTAGGCAGTGCCCAGCGTGAGGTTCAGCGTGGGCGCGTGCAGCCCCTCGGGCAAAGGATCCGGCAGGGCGAGTGCGCGGGCGACCTTCCGGGCGGTGGCCGGCATGAGCTGCATCAGGCCCCGGGCCCCGGCCCGCGAGATGGCTGCGGGGCCAAAGGCGCTCTCCTCCCGCATGACAGCCGCGACCAGGTACGGGTCAATGCCGCGGGCCGCGGAAAGCTCCTGGACCGCGTCCCAATAGGCGAGGGGGTAGAGCAGCTCCCAGAACGCTGGGAGCGGGAGGGCCGCCGGGTTCTGGCGGTAGGTGGTCAGGAGGATCCGCCGGGCGATCCAGAGGACCCGGTCGAACCGGCGTGCCCGCAGGAAGGCCTCGGCCGCTTCCTGCTGCAACCCCCGGTCACTCGCACGGGCACGGACGAGGTGCCAGTACTCCTCCGTTGCCTCCTCCCAGAGGCGGAGCGCGCTCAGCTCCCGGGCGGTGGCCAGGCGGGGGTGGTCCCCGGGGGGCTCCACGGGGGGCGTGGCCGGCCGGGGGGGGTCGGGCGGGGCCGGGCTGCCGAGAGAGGCGAGGACATCCCGCGCGCGCGCCGCGTAGTAGTCCCCCCCGGTCGCCTGCGCCGCGCTCCGGAAGCGTTGCAGCGCCCCTTCCCGGTCCCCCGCGGCCTCCAGGAGGCGCCCCTCCCAGAAGAGGGCCTGGGTGGCGTAGGGGGAGGCGCGCCGCTCGGCGAGGATCTTGAGGAACGGCCGGGCTTGCCGCATCTGACCGCCCCGGATGTGCATCCAGGCCCGCCGCCAGAGGGCCGCATCGGCGTATTCCCCGTCGGGGTAGGTGCGCTCCAGGCGGGCGAAGGCCTCCAGGGCTTCCTGGCGCCGCCCCAGGTCCTCCAGGTTCTCCGCCAGCAGGAACAGGGCGTCATCGGCGAGGGGGTGGGTCGGTTGCAGCTTCAGGAGCCGCTCGAAGAGGGCGTTGGCTCCGGAGGCGTCCCCATGGCGGGTCCGGGCCCGGGCCGCCCAGAAGAGAGCCCGTACCTGGAATGGGCCTCCGTGGGAGGAGCCCCTGGCCAACTGCCGCGCGGCTTCGGGGTACTCCCGGAGGCGGAAGTGGCTCTGTCCCAGCAGGTATTGGGCCTCCTCCTGCCAGGGGCCGGGGGCGCCGGCGAAAGGGGCCAGGGCTACCACCGCCTGGCCGAAGGCCTCGCTCCGGTAGAGCGCCCGGCCGCGGGCGAACAGGTCGGCCGCCGTCACGGGCACGGGGGCCCCGATGGCCTCCAGGAGGGCGGCGGCCTCTTCGGCCGACCCGCTCGCCGGCTCCTCCCGCCAGAGGTCCAGGAGCAGGGGGAGACCCTCTGCGGGATCGCCCGCCCGGAGCCGGACACGGGCGAGTAGGAGGCGGGCTGTGGGGGCGCGGGCGGAAGTGCCGAACCGGTCCAGGTAGGCCCGGAGGCTCGAGGTGGCGCCGGGCAGATCGAGGGCAGCCGCCTGGCTCTCCGCGAGCAGCAGGAGGGCTTGCTCGACCAGGGGGCTTTCGGGGTAGGTGGCCAGGAGGCGGCTCAGGGGGGGGATGGCGTCCTGGGGGAGGCCGCGGCGCTGCTCCGCGTCACCCCAGGCGAGCAGGGCGTAGTCGGCCACCTCCGGCGAGGCGCGGGCCGCGGTCTGCAGATGGGGCAGAGCCTCCTCGTAGCGGCCGAGGCGGTGCTGGCAGAGCCCGAGGAGGAAGCTGACCCGGCGGGCGAGGGGTTCGGGGAGCGGTACCTCGGCCAGGGGGGTGAGCTGGGTGGTGATGCCGGCGCAGTCCCCCTCCGCCATGGCCTCCAGGGCGTCGGCGAAGGTCGCCGCGGGGTCGGGGGAGGGGGGCAAGTCGTCCGACGAGGAGGCAGCCAGGAGAAAGAAGCCCAGGGCCAAGAGGATGCCGTGCCCCAGCCGGGCTCGCCCCGTCCCCTTCGCCATACGCCTCCTGACCGCCGGGCCCCCTGGCCCCCTGGCCCACCTAGGCCGTCTCCAGCATCCCCTTGCTGTAAAGCTTGTGGACGTTCTCGAGTGCCTTCAGCTCGTCCAGGCCGCTTTCCTCGATGACGGCTTGGATGTCCCGATTCCCGTCGAACAGTCGCAGGAACCGTTCCAGGTCGGGGGCCAGCTTCTTGTCCGCGAGGACCTGGCGCAGCCGGGGGCTGACCTTGAGTCGCGTACTGAGCGGGGGCAGGTTCTTGGCCAGCCGGGCCGTCTCGTCCAGGCGGCGGAGCCCCTCCATGATGAGGGTCTGGTTGCCCATGGTGATCCGCGCCGGACCGCTCGGCGGGGTGGTCCCCAGCGACTCCAGCTCGAAATCCCCGTCCGTCCAGTTGAGGAGCCGGTAGACCGCCCCCTCGCCGCGCAAGGTCCCCTGCACGGCGTTGACGATCTTGCCCTCCTGGAAATAGAGGTGCCCAGAGCGACTCTCCGACACGATGCTGAGGACACCGGTTTTCTTCTCCAGCTCCAGGAACTGGATGAGGTTGACCAGGCTCATGTCGCGGAGCTTCCCCTTTACGGCTGCAAGCCCCCCCCCGCCCTTTTCGGACTTCTCGGCCTCCGACTTGCGCAGCACCTTCCTGACCCGGACCAGCAGCTCGTCGAAGTGGAACGGCTTCGTGACGTAATCCTCGGCGCCGAGCTGCAGCCCCCGCACCTTGTCCTTCACCTGGGAGAGGGCCGTGAGAAAGATAATGGGGATGCTGGCCGTCCGCGGGTTCTCTTTCAGGATCTTGGCCACCTCGAAGCCGTCAATCTTCGGCATCATGACATCCAGGAGGATGAGGTCTGGCACGTGCTCCCAGGCCCTCTCGAGCGCCTCCACCCCGTTACTCGCCCGGATGACATCCACGTACAGTTCCTGGAGCCGATCGGTGAGCATCTGGGCGATGAGGGGCTCGTCGTCCACCACCAGGACCTTCTCCCCCGCCATGGCTACCGCTCCCGCCCGCCGCCCAGGAGGGCAGCCAGGCTCTCGGCGTAGGGGGGCCGGGCCACGCCCCGCTCCGTGATGATGGCCGTGACCAGGGCGGCCGGCGTCACGTCGAAGGCCTGGTGGAGCGCCGGGACCCCGGCGGGGGCGATACGCCGCCCGGCCAGGGTGGTGACCTCCTCAGGGCTCCGCTCCTCGATGGGGATGGCGGCGCCGCTCTGGAGGGTGGGATCGAGCGTGGATAGGGGGGCGGCCACGTAGAAGGGAAGGCCGTGGGCCCGGCAGGCGAGGGCCAGCCCGTAGGTCCCGATCTTGTTGGCCACATCCCCGTTCCGGGCGATCCGGTCTGCGCCCACCAGGACCAGGTCCACCTGACCCCGCGCCATGAGGGCCGCCGGCATACCGTCCGTGATCAGAGTAACCGGGATGCCCTCCCGGTGGAGTTCCCACGCGGTCAGGCGGGCCCCCTGCAGGAAGGGGCGCGTCTCGCCGGCCAGGACCGCGATTCCCTTCCCCGCGGTGTGGGCGGCCCGCACCACCCCCAGGGCCGTCCCGTAGCCCGCCGTGGCCAGGGCGCCGGCGTTACAGTGGGTGAGAACCCGGGCGCCCGGGGGCAGGAGCGGCTCCCCGTGGCGTCCGATGGCCCGGTTCACCTCCAGGTCCTGGGCCCAGAGGTCCTTGGCCTCCTGCTCGAGGCGTGCCTTGATGGCCCGAACCGGGAGATCGCGATGCTTGAGGGCCACCCGTTTCATCCGCTCTAGAGCCCAGGGGAGGTTGACGGCGGTCGGGCGGGTGGCGGCGAGCTCCCCGGCCACACGGCAGAGCTCGGCGTAGAAGGGTTCGAAGGCGTCGGCGCGGCTCTGCCGGGCCCCGAGAGCGAGGCCCATGGCCCCCGCGATCCCGATGGCCGGGGCCCCCCGGACCTGCATCCGGCGGATCGCCTCGGCCACGGCCGCGGCGTCCCTGCACTCCACGTAGACTTCTTCCTCGGGGAGCCGGGTCTGATCCAGGAACCGGACCACGCCCTCGCCTGTCCATTCGAGGGTCCGGATCATGGAAATTACAGTAGCACCCCGGACCGCAATGTCAACCGAAATGTGGGATTTTGGCGGCATTGGAGCCTCCTCCCTGTCTTGACAGCCGGCCCAGCGCCCTCTATTCTCAGCCGGCCTGAGGGGCCCTTCTGGCCTGGGCTTCAGGGGGTGCGCGGTGCGGCGGCAGCGACTTGCCGGGATCGCCGACCGGGAGTTCGATGTCCTCGTGATCGGCGGGGGCATGGCGGGCGCCGGCATCGCCCGGGACGCCGCCCTGCGCGGGCTCAGCGTCGCCCTCGTGGAGAAGCAAGACTTCGCCTTCGGGACGACCAGCCGCTCCTCCAAGCTCATCCACGGCGGGCTCCGGTATCTGGAGCTGTTCGACTTCGGGTTGGTGGCCGAGTCGCTGCGGGAGCGGGAGCGCCTGCGCCGGATGGCCCCCCACCTCATCCGGCCCCTCCCGTTTCTGCTCCCGGTGTACCGGGGGGCCAAGCGGGGGATGATCCAGATCCGGGTGGGGCTGACCCTCTATGATTTATTGACCCCGGGTCGACGGGGGGGCCGCTACGGCGGCATCTCGCGGGAGCGGGCGCTGGCCCTGGAGCCGGGACTGGATGGGACCGACCTGAAGGGGGCGGGGTTCTACTTCGACGATCTCCTGCTGAATCCGGAGCGCCTGTGTCTGGAGAATGTCCTCTCGGCCCGGCGCCACGGGGCCGAGGTCTATAACTATGCCCGGGTGGAGGAATTCCTCCGCGACGGGTCGCGCATCGCCGGCGTGACGGTGAGGGATGTCCTGACGGGAGAGGTTGCCCGTCTCCGGGCCAAGGTTCTGGTCAATGCGACCGGACCCTGGATTGACGATGTCCGGGCGCTCGCGGGCCTCGACGGCGGACGGCGGATCGTGCGGACGACCAAGGGGGTCCACCTCCTCCTGCCCCGCCTGACCAGCCACGCCGTCTATGTCCAGGCCCGGGACGACCGGATGTTCTTCGTCATCCCCTGGCGTGCCTTCTCCCTGGTGGGGACCACCGACACCGACTTCACCGGCGACCTGGATCGCCTCCACGCCACCGCCGAAGAGGTGGGATACCTGCTGGCCGAGACCCGGCGGGTCTTCCCGCGCGCGCGGATCAGCCCCGCCGACGTCGTCTATACCTATGCCGGCGTCCGGCCCCTCACCTACGAGGAGGGAAAACGCTCCTGGCAGGTCTCGCGGGCGCACAAGGTCATCGTGGAGGGGGAGGGGGGGAATGTCCTCTCCCTCACCGGGGTGAAACTGACCTGCTACCGGCAGCAGGCCGAGGAGGCGGTGGACCGGATCAGCGCGCTGGTGAAGCGGGGCGAACCGGTGCGGACCCACCGCCTCGCTCTGGACGGTCTGGACACGGAGATTGCCCTGCTCGAGGCCCGCATCCCCGTGGACGCCGCCGCGGAGGGCGCCCGGTACGCGGTGGAGCCGACCCTGCTGGAGACGCTGGTGGAGACGTACGGGCGCCGCTACCGGGAGGTGCTGGACCGGACACTCCAGCGCCCCGACCTGAAGGCTCGCCTCTGCCCCTCGAACCCCGACATCGTCGCGCAGCTCGCGCACGCGGTCGAGGCAGAGGCGGCCGTCAGCCTGACCGATGTGCTCCTGCGGCGGACCGGCATCGGGACCAGCTCCTGCCTGGGAAGGGACTGCGCCGAGGGCATCGCGGCCCGAATGGCGGGCCTCTGTGGCTGGGACCGCGCCCGGCAGGAGCGGGAGCTGGCAGCCTTCTGGGAGGAGGTCGCGTTGGGTCAGCGCTTCCGGGAGGCGGAGGCGGCCGGCGAAAAAAGGGCTTGAAGGCCTCCCTGGTGTGCTATGCTATCCCTGGCTCGGGGGTTCCCCCGGTCGTCCACCCCACTTGGTGACTACGCCCGGCCGCGCCCGGTTTCCAGTTTCCTATCCGGTTTCGTAAGGTCGTGAGCGGGCCGGGGAGCGTGGCATCTCCCCGTGTGTGCGCGCCGAAACCACCGAAACAGGGGGGTCGACATGATCCGCACGACGTCTCTCCGCCTACTGGCAACCGCGGCGCTGCTCGCGCTCGCCGGCACGACCGGCCACGCAGTCGCCGATTCGGACGCCCCGTCCAACCGGCCGATCGTCATCGGCCACCGCGGCGCGTCCGGGTACGTCCCGGAGCACACGCTCGTGGCGTACGCGCTCGCCGTCCACCTGGGCGCCGACTTCATCGAGCCCGACCTCGTCTCGACGAAGGATGGGCACCTGATCGCGCGCCACGAGAACATTCTTAACGAGACCACGAACGTCGCCGACCACCCCGAGTTCGCCAACCGCAAAACGACGAAGGTTCTGGATGGCGTCACGGTCAATGATGCGTGGTGGAGCGAGGACTTCACGCTGGCCGAGATCAAGACACTGCGGGCCAAGGAGCGCATCCCGGGCATCCGTCCCGGCAACGCTCGCCTGGACGGCCAGCTCGAGGTGCCGACGCTCCAGGAGGTCATCGATCTGGCCAAGGCGCTGGAGAAGCTCACCGGCCGCAAGATCGGGATCTACCCGGAGACCAAGCATCCGACCTACTTCGACGGCCTCGGGCTGTCGCTGGAGGAGCCGCTCGTGGAGATCCTCCACAAGAATGGCTACGAGCGGAAGCGGAACCGGGACCGCGTGTTCATCCAGTCCTTTGAGATCTCGAACCTGAGGAAGCTCCGGACCATGACCAAGATCCCGCTCGTACAGCTCTTCGGCGGGAACCCCCTGAGTCAGCCGTTCGATGTCTTTGCCGCGGGCGGGACCCTCACCTACGGCCAGATGGCGACCCCGGCGGGCCTGGAGGAGATCGCCACCTACGCCGACGGCGTCGGACCGGCGAAGTCGTACGTCATCCCGCTCGTCTTGGGAATCCTTGACCCGGCCAACGCCACCAAGTTCGTGGAGAACGCCCACGCCGTCGGGCTCCTGGTGCACCCCTACACCTTCCGCGTCGAGAACACGTTCCTGCCGCTTAATCTCCGCTCGTCGCCCGATCCGAACGCGCGCGGCAACGGGGAGGCGGAGACCAGGGCCTTCCTCGACGCCGGCATCGACGGGTTCTTCACCGACAACAGCGATGTCGGCGTCAAGGCACGCGACGCGTTCGTCGCCGCGGAGCTCCCGCTGGAAGATGACGACGACGACTGACCCCGCCGCGGCCACGGTTCGGTTTGAGCCCGCTCCCGGGCGGCATGCTCAGACCGACTTCGGGCAGGTACGGGTGTGGATCGGCGTTGAAGGCTGGCGCTGGGGCGTGCTATAGTGCGGGTAGCAACGCCCGGCCAGCCCGCCGAATCCATCGCGCCCCCCGGGGGGCTCGACGCGGGCCATCGCGGGCCGCGGCCCGAACTAACCTGCTATCTTCGATGAAGGAGGGGACTATGAGACGCGTGCAACGTACCCTGTTGCGGGGACTCGTGTTGACTTTAGCCCTGGGCCTGGTGCCGGGCGTGGTCCCCGCCCAGCCCATCGAGGACGAGCTCGTCCTCATCACCCCCGTCTCCAAGTTCATCCACGACGCCGCGCTGAAGGCCTTCGCCCAGTACGCCAAGGAGACCTGGAATGTCACGGTGAAGGTGAATGCCCTCGTCGCCGGGACCCCCGTCGCCTACGGGCGGATCGTGGAGTGGAAGGGGCGACCGGAGGTGGACATCTTCTGGGGCGGCGAGAGCGCCCTCTTCGACAAGCTCACGGACCAGAAGCTCCTGAGCAAGCTGGAGCTGTCGAGGGCTGCCTGGGATGCCATTCCGGCTGCCATCGGCAAGCCCAACCCGATCCCGCTGAAGGACCCCCGCGGCTACTGGGTCGGCACCGCCCTCGAGCCCTACGGCCTGGTCTACCACCCCCGCGTCCTGCAGCGGCTGGGCGTCCCCGCGATCAAGTCATGGGACGACCTGCTGGACCCCCGCCTGAAGGGCAACGTGGCCCAGTGCGCTCCCACCCGGAGCAGCAGCAGCAACGCCACCTACGAGGTGATCCTCCAGAGCCTCGGGGAGGAGAAGGGCTGGGACTGGCTCAAGAAACTCGCCGGGAACTCCGGCATCTTCACCGCCCGAAGCCGTGACGTGCCCTCCGTAGTGGCGAAGGGGGAGTTCGCCGCCGGCTTCGCCGTGCCCTCCTACATGGCCTTCGAGGAGCGGCTGGCCGGCTTCGACATCATGTTCGTGGCTCCGAAGAATGCCTACGTCACCCCCGAGCCCATGGCCATTCTGGCGGGGGCCAAGCACCCGAAGGCGGCTGCCGCCTTCATCGAGTTCCTCCTCACCGAGCGGGGCCAGCGGGTCTTCATGGAGCGGGGCCTCTTCCCTATCACCCCCAAGTACAGGGTCCAGGGGCCTCCGGGCTCGGATGCCGAGAAGGCGGTGGAGTTCACCGGGGGCGTCCGGTCCTACTTCGAGGGCGATGTGAGCAACGTGTACGACGATGCCATCGCCAGCAAGCGGTCGGAGGGCCTGAAGACCAAGTATCGGGCCGAGATCGAGGCCAAGTGGGATGAGCTGAAGAAGGCGCGGTAGGGGTCACGCCCCCTGATCGGCCATGCAGATCCGGATCACCGACCTGACAAAGCGCTTCGGTCGGCTCGAGGCGGTCAGCCGCGTTTCCCTCCAGATCCGGGACGGGGAGCTCTTCACCCTCCTGGGGCCCTCCGGGTGCGGGAAGAGCACGCTTCTGCGCCTCATCGGGGGCTTCTACCTCCCCGACGCGGGCGAGATCTTCTTCGAGGGCCGTCTGGTCAACGCCATCCCCCCCTCCCAGCGGAACATCGGCATGGTGTTCCAGAACTACGCCCTCTGGCCCCACATGACGGTCTGGCAGAACGTGGCCTACGGGCTGAAGATCAAGCGCCTCCCCGCCGAGGAGCTCCCGGGGCGGGTTTCGGAGGGGCTGCGGAAGGTCAACCTGACGGGGCTCGAGGAGCGCTATCCTGGCCAGCTCTCCGGCGGGCAGCAGCAGCGGGTGGCGCTGGCCCGGGCGCTCGTCCTGAACCCCGACCTCCTGCTGCTGGATGAGCCGCTGAGCAACCTTGACGCCAAGATCCGGGTGGCGGTCCGCAGCGAGATCCGGAAGCTCCAGAAGGAACTGGGGATCACCACCGTCTACGTGACCCACGATCAGGAGGAGGCGCTCTCCCTCTCGGACCGGATCGCCGTCCTGAACCAGGGGAAGGTCTTCCAGGTAGGGATCCCCAGGGAACTGTACGAGCAGCCCGCCACCCCGTTCGTGGCCGACTTCATCGGGGTGAACAACCTGATCCCGGGGACCGTCGCGGGGGAGGCGGCGGGCCTGCTCCGGGTCCAGACGGCTCTGGGGGAGCTCCGGGCCCTGAGGCGGCCTGGCCTGAGCCCGGGCGACCGGTGCCTGCTGTCCGTCCGCCCCGAAAACACCTCCCTGGCGCCGGTGGGGGGGGAGGGCCCGGGGGAGAACCGGATCCCCGGGAAGATCGTCTTCGCCTCCTATCTGGGGAATACCCTCCGCTACGACGTGGAGGCGGCGGGCGGGACCCTCCTGAAGGTGGACATCCGGGACCCCTGGCACCACGAGCGGCTGGAGGTGGGGGCGTCGGTCACCGTCCTCTTCCCGGCTGGGAGCACCCTCCCCATCCCCGCTTAGGGGCACCCCAGGCGGAGGCCGCATGGCCGATCCTGTCGCCCTCCCCGCCGTCCCGGCAGCCGCGGCGCGCACCCGGACCCGCCTCGCCGCAGTGGCCGGGTTCGCCGCCATCTGGGGCTTCCTCCTCCTGACCCTCTTCTACCCGCTGCTGCGCCTCTTCTACGACGCCTTCTCCAATGACGCCGGCGCCCTCACCCTGGAGAACTTCCGGGAGTTCTTTACAGACGCCTTTTACCTCCGCTCCCTGGTGAACTCCCTCCTCCTCGGGTTCGGGACCGTGCTCACCACGTCGGTGGTGGGGATCGCGGTCGCCGTCCTGCTGGTCCGCTACGAGTTTGCCGGGCGGGGCCTCTTCTCCTACCTCACCCTGCTGCCGATTATCTCGCCGCCGCTGGTGGGGGTGCTCGGGTTCGTGTTCATCCTGGGGCGGGCCGGGACGGTGAACGTCCTCCTGATGGACTACCTCGGCCTGCGGCAGCCGATCAATTTCATGTACGGGGTCCACGGGGTCCTGCTGGTCGAGACCCTGCACCTCTTCCCCATGATCACCCTGAACGTCCTGGACGCGCTGGCGAAGATTGACCCGAGCCTCGAGGAAGCTGCGGAGTCGGTCGGCTCCCGGGGCTGGCGCAAATTCTGGACGATCACCCTCCCCCTCACGACCCCCGGCTATGTGGCCGGGGCGCTCCTCGTCTTCATCTGGACCTTCGCCGACTTCGCCACCCCGCTCGTGGTGGGGGTCCACGAACTTTTGGCCTCCCAGGCCTATCTCAACATTGTCCAGTTCGTGGACCGACGCCTCTTCCGGATGGGGATCGTCATCTCCGTCCTGATGGTGGCGCTGGCGGTTGTTTTCCTGGTGGCGGCCAAGCAGTACGTGGCCATCAAGGACTACTCCTCCCTGGCCTACTCCCGGGTGCAGCGCCGCCGCCTCTCCCCGGGGAAGCAGGCCCTGGCGGTCACGTTCCTGAGCCTGCTGCTGTTCCTGGCCTTTCTCCCCTTCCTGGGGGTGACGTTAGCCGCCTTCGGCAGGGCCTGGTCCCTGACCCCCTTCCCCCTCCAGTACACGTTCGCCTACTTCGCCCGCGTGACGGCGGAGACCCCGAAGTACATTTTGAACTCTTTCCTGTACTCCGGCCTGGCGGTGGCCATCTGCATCGGTGTCGGCGTCCCTATCGCCTGGATCCTGGCCCGGACCAAGGCCCCCGGGAGGGGCCTGCTGGACGCCCTGAACACCCTCATCCTGGCCATCCCGGGAACGGCCATCGGCATCGCCTACATCCGGGCCTTCCACGCGCCGCTGCCCGGGCTGCAAGTCGGTCTCACGAGCCTCTGGATCGTCATGCCGCTGGTGTTAGCGGTGCGGCGGCTTCCCTACACGGTGCGGGGCTCTTTCGCCTCCCTGCTCCTCGTCCACCGCTCTCTGGAAGAGGCGGCGGGGAGCGTGGGGGCAAGCAAGGTTCGCACCTTCAAGGACATCACCCTCCCCATGATCTGGAGGGGGATCCTGGTGGGCTCCCTCTTTTCCTTCATGACCTCCCTCCAGGAGGCCTCCGCGACGATCTTCCTGAACCTGGGCGGATGGGAGACGATTCCCGTGGGGATCTTCACGTTCTACATCGCCGGCTCCGCGAACGAGGCCGCCGCCCTCTCCTTCATTCTGATCATCGTCGCCGCCCTGAGCCTCGCCCTGGTCAACCGGGTCGCCGGGGCCCGCCTCGGGGGGGTTTTCGGGTAGGGCCAGGCGGCCGACCATGCCCGCCGGGGGCGCATGTAGAGGGCCGCCGTTTCCTAAATCTGGCAGGCGCCATCGCGCTGCGCTGACGATGCGTCTCCTGGTCGCCCTAGAGACGTCCAGGCGGCGCAGGGTGGCTTGAGGGGGTGGACCGGGGGCTCGGGGCTGACGGTCCGGGAGTTCTGCCGGCCTACTGGGGCGGGGGGCTAGTGGCGGTAGTTGGGGTAATCTTGCTTGTATTCGCTTCGGTAGGGACCTGCCGGGAGTCCTTGCCCGGGCTTGTCAACTGCAAGGGTATTCATCTTGCGTGCTAGGGGACGGTAGTCCACGAGAATTGCGGTGAGGGCGGCACTAATCGCCCTCGCTACGAGACCACCGAGACCACCACCCCCACCACCTCCACTCGTCTCCACTACCCGCTCCGTCCGTTCCCAGATCACTTCGCCTGAATCGCTATCCACGAGCTTATAATTGGCTTCTACTGTCACTGAGGAAGCCAGCACGACATAGGTCGTCGCCCAGGTGTTCACCGTTACGAACAGCACGGCGTCGGCGCCGAAGATCTCCCTGAAGCGCTGGGGTTGGGCTTGGGCGATGAGCCCCTCGTCCGAAAGGCCGAGATCATTCAGAATGTCACGCGTGAGGAAGACGGGATAGACATAATAGCCTCTTTCGGCGAAGGGTTTGGTCGCCGTTGTATTGAAAACGATCGGGGCTTCCACTGCCGTTGTCTTATTGATTGCCGGGACGATTACTAGGGACCGGGGGTGGTGCTCGAAGAACCTGGAGTAGTCTGGTTTCGGTGCCGTTGCGCAGGCCCCCACGGAGAGCAGGAACACTCCGGCCATGAGCGGGCGCAGGATCTTCATGGAGCTTTCTTCCTCTCGATTCGGGAGATGACAGAATCCATCAGGTACTTGGATTCCTTGTACGTCTCCGCTTCCTTCCGGAAAAATACGACTGCGTCGTCAACTTTCCCTTGCTTGAATAATAGATAGCCGTAGTCCGCATAGACACCTGGCGGAACTCGGGAGTTCTTTGCTTCAGCTTCTTGAATGGTCAGTTCCAGCATCTTGAAGGCTTCGCCCTGCCCCTGGTCGCTGGGATCCGTGTGTCGTTTGTACAGGCTCTCCTCGTATTGTCCCCAATAAAAAAGGGGAGGAGCGGCGCACGCGGCTAAGCCGAGCAACATGAGCAGGGCAAGCGATCGAGGGGGATCATGCATCATTTGAGGTCTATGGCACGGGTTGAGCCTACCCCGATGAATACCTTCTGGTGCAAGACGATGGCGCCGCCTTGGGTGATTTCCACCAGGTGTGGACCTGGCGGAACTGCCAGCAGTTTGCCGGATGAATAATCGGTGCCGGTGCCAATTGGCTTCCCGTCGAGAAAGATCTGGTGGTCGCTGGTCGTGTTCGTGAACTGGATGTATCCTTCGTCCTTCGTTTGATCCACCGTACTGGTTGATGTCTCATAGACTGGGCCCAAAACAGGAGCGAGGAAACCGCAACCCGAAAGAAGGAAGAGGCACGCAACTGCCAGGACTCGCCGCGATGTGGTGTAGACCATTGCCCTCCCCGGTTCAGAATTGAACGATGTGATCCGTCCGCGGCGTGACGCCGCTGACCACACGGCAGATCGAGCCTTCGGTCGTCTCCGCGTCTCCAAAGAAGCTTACGACTTCCAGTTCGCCAACCTGGGCATGCGGAGTCTGAATGTTAAAACCGGTTTGGGGACTCTTGATCAGTTTGCCTGGAACCATCACTTTGAGGCGGTCGCCGATCCTGAGGCCTTGGCGTTGTCCTCCTGCAATCAGGACGTTCGTCCCGTCTACCGCAAGGATGCCGCTTGTCCAGGGCTTGTCGGACAGCTTATTCAGCACCTTGTCCAGCAGGTTGGCAATCGCGGCAGACAGGGCCATGTCGTTCAGGGTGGAATCGAAGACGGCTCGGTCGCCGAGTCCCAGGATGGTCTGCGTCTCGAGTGCGGCCTCACCGCCGCCACTTTCACTGAAAAACACTTGGCCCGTTCTGGGGTCGACTAACCGAATGCTGACACGGGCGTGGGCAACCTGCTTCCTCGAGCGGGTGAAGAGGAGCACCTCGCCGGTGTCCTTCCGGCCGAACTCAACCACCGACCCCAGGATAAGGGCATCTACCCCGACGAGGTTCTTCTTGAACTCCTCGGGGGTCATTCCCATCAACTCGCTTTCGGCTTTGAGCTTGTGAAGGTCCGTCCGTTCCAGCACGATGAACTTGCCGGATTTGGTCAGGTCGGATGCCAGAATGTCCGAGGCCTGCTTCCCTATGCGGTCGGAGCTCGGGTCGGTGAAGAGGCCTGCCCCGTACTTTGTTTCGTTGGTGAAGCGAGCGATCGCCACTTTGCGTTTCAGCGCGCGGGCCGAGGAGCCAACATCAGCGGATCCGGGCGGGGCTTTCGGGGTCTGAGTTGCGGGGCTCGGTGAGTCGGGGAGAGTTCTGACGACTTCCCGTTTGTCGTAACTGGCACAAGATGCGAGCACGAAGAGGATTGAGAGGGCCAGGGCAGTCTGTCTCAAGCCGGCGCTGGCGACCCATGACGTCTTTGTCGAGAACTTCTTGCCTTCCCACATGATCTCTCCAGCCGAATGGGCGGCAGCCTTCGGCTCGCGGAGTGTGTCCTGGGATCGCTGGATGAGGTTGATCAAGTTTGACTTGCGATCGGGGGTCGCAGCAACCTTGGAGGGATTTGAGAACAGGACGGAGGACTTGGCTGCCGTCATGCCGTAAAACCTTCTCGCCTTCCGGCGCGATCGAGGAGACCGTAGCGCCATAGGGGAGGGCAGTCAAGCGGAAAAATTGCCGTGGGGCAAGCGCGGCGTGGAGTTAGCCCCACTGGCGGACGGTTACGGATCGCGGCTCAGAACCCCTGGCCGGGGCAGGGGTGAGCTGACTTGCGGGAAAAGGCCTAGGTGGACCCCGCCTACGGAGCTCGAGCGGGCGTGGGATGCTTGTGTTGGCCGCCCTGGCCGCGCGTATTTTGCGGCCGAATCCCCTTGACAAGGGCTCCCGAATCAACGAGAACGACGGCGCGGTTGGTCGCCCCGCGGGGAGCGGCGGGCGCGGCCGCCTCGCGCTTCACCGGGAGTTGGGATGCTGGGGACGCTCGTTAACACCGGGACGGTCCTCGTGGGGAGTACGGTGGGGGTCCTCCTCAAGCGGCGCTTCCCGCCCCGCGTCCAGGAGGTGGCCATGCAGGCCGTGGGGGCGGTCACGCTCCTCATCGGCCTGCAGATGGGCCTGGCGGCTGACTCCGGGCGCAAGATCATCGTCGTCCTCCTCAGCCTGGCTGGGGGAGCCGTCCTGGGGGAGGCCCTGGACATCCAGGGAGCCCTGGACCGGCTCGGCCAGCGCCTCGAGCGCCGCTTCGCGCGTGCAGGGGACGACCAGTTCGCCCGGGCCTTCGTCACGGCGAGCCTCCTCTTCTGTGTGGGGCCCATGACGATCCTGGGCTCCATCCAGGACGGGCTCCAGGGGGACGCCACGCTGCTCTTCACTAAGGCGGTCCTGGACGGGATCGCTTCCACAGCTCTCGCTGCCAGCCTCGGGTTCGGGACCTACTTCGCGGCCGGGACGGTTCTCCTCTACCAGGGGGCCCTGACCCTGGCGGCAGCCGGCGTCCGGGACCTGATGACGCCTCCGGTCGTGCAGGCGGTGACGGCCGCCGGCGGGCTCATGATCGCGTGCCTCGCGGTCAACATCTGGCGCCTGGCCACCCTCCGGGTCGCAAACATGCTCCCGGGCCTGGTTCTGGCCGGTGTGCTCGCCGAGGCCCTCGAGCGGGCAGCCCCCTTCTTCTGAGCGTCCGGAATCCCCCCATCCCCCCGGTTCGACTCCCTGTTCATTCTGTGCCCACGTCCCCTGGCGAATTCTCATCCCTCCAGGACGTTTCCCGGAAGGGAGCGCCCACCCCGGCCGCACCAGGGGGTAGGGGCCGCTCGGCAGAACACCCGACTTTACATAGAGTTCCGGTCCACATCCCCCGCCTTGCCGATTCCGTGTAGTTCCTGGCACACAATTTGCTCTAGGTATGGGTCGAGGTTCCAGCCGGAGCTCCCAAAAGGCCGTGCAGGGACCCAGGAGGAAAGGCCATGAAGACCGTCGCTGCCCTGACGCTGCTCCTCGCCGCAGCCGTCGCAGGGCTTCCTGCGGCGGTCGCCGGTGAGTCGTCGCTCGTGGAGCGGGGAGCGCCCGCCCGGCACCTCCCGCCGCGCGTTCCCGACTTTACCGACGCCGAGACCTTGGCCCGCTTCACCCCTGTCGCCCAGGGGCGCCTCTGGGGTAACCCCGACTTTCCCATTCTCCTGATCCGCGGCATCGAGACCACGGATCCCCTCTTCGTTCTCATTGTGCTGGACGCCAGGAACGGGAAGACGTCCTGGTCCCTCCTCGAGGACCCGATGATCCTGGTGACCGTGGGAAAGCAGGGGGAGGAGAGTCCGGAGACCTTCGTGGACGAGGGATTCGTCACCCAGGGGACGCCGTCCGGAGCTTTCGTTGCGGTGGAGGGGGCGACCATGAACGATTTGACCGGCCTGCTGGAGGCGGGCTACGCCTCGGCCACGAGCCGCGAGACCATGTGAGTCATCACCCGCGCCGCTGACCTTTCGCCGCGCCCCGGCCCGCGGGCCGGGGCGCGCTGCTTCTGGGGGGGAGGGGAGCCCGGGTCCAGAGAAGGAGGAGATGAAAGGGGGGCGCAGAAAGGCTGGAGCCCCCAGCCGCGGCCGCGGCTGGGGGCTCCAGGGTATTGCCGCAGGGGGCTCTGCGGACGGCCGCTGAGGTACCCCCTGTCGCACGCGGGTCCTAATTAGTACATGTCGCCCATGCCCCCGCCCCCACCGTGCGGCATCGGAGGCGCCTTCTCCTTCTCCGGAATCTCGGTGACCAGGCACTCGGTGGTGATGAGGAGCGCGGCGATGGAGGCCGCGTTTTGCAGCGCCACCCGGGTGACCTTGGTGGGATCAATGATCCCCGCCTCCATCAGGTCCTCGAAGGCATTGGTCTCGGCGTTGAAGCCGTAGGCCGCCTTGGCGTCGCGGACCTTCTGGACCACGATGGACCCCTCGGCGCCGGCGTTCTCGGCGATCTGCCGGATCGGCTCTTCCAACGCCCGCCGGATGATCTCGGCGCCGGTCTTCTCGTCCCCCTCCAGCTTCAGGGTATCCAGCGCCTTCGCGGCCCGCAGCAGGACCACGCCGCCGCCCGGGACGATCCCCTCTTCGACCGCGGCGCGGGTCGCGTTCAGGGCGTCCTCCACCCGGGCCTTCCGCTCCTTCATCTCCACCTCGGTGGCCGCCCCGACCTTGATGACGGCCACGCCCCCGGCCAGCTTGGCCAACCGCTCCTGCAGCTTCTCCCGGTCGTAGTCCGAGGTGGTCTCCTCGATCTGGGTCCGGAGCTGCTTGATGCGGCCCTCGATCTCCCTCTGGGCCCCTGCCCCCTCGATGAGGGTGGTGTTCTCCTTGTCCACCACCACCTTCTTGCACTTCCCCAGGTCATCGAGGCGGATGTTCTCCAGCTTGATGCCCAGCTCCTCGGAGATGACCTCGCCGCCGGTGATGACGGCGATATCCTTCAGCATGTCCTTCCGGCGGTCGCCGAAGCCGGGGGCCTTCACGGCGCAGGTGGACAGCGTCCCCCGGAGCTTGTTGACCACCAGCGTGGCGAGCGCCTCCCCCTCCACGTCCTCGGCGATAATGAGGAGCGGCTTCCCCATCTTGGCGATCTGCTCCAGGATGGGGAGCAGGTCCTTCATGTTGGAGTTCTTCTTCTCGTGGATGAGGATCAGGGGGTTCTCCAGGACAACCTCCATCCGCTCCGGGTCGGTGACGAAGTAGGGGGATATGTAGCCGCGGTCGAACTGCATCCCCTCGACCACCTCCAGGGTCGTCGCCATCGCCTTGGCTTCCTCGACGGTGATGACGCCGTCCTTGCCCACCTTCTCCATCGCGTCGGCGATGAGGTCGCCGATGGCCTTGTCGTTGTTCGCGGAGATGGTGGCGACCTGGGAGATCTCCTTCTTCCCCTTGGTGGGCTTGGAGATCTTCTTGATCTCCTCCACGACCGCCTCCACCGCCTTCTCGATCCCCCGCTTCAGCGCCATGGGGTTCGCGCCGGCCGTCACGTTCTTCATCCCCTCCCGGAAGATGGAGTGGGCCAACGCGGTCGCGGTGGTGGTCCCGTCGCCGGCCACGTCCGAGGTCTTGGAGGCCACCTCTTTCACCATCTGGGCCCCCATGTTCTCGAAGGGGTCCTCCAGCTCGATCTCCTTGGCGACGGTGACCCCGTCCTTGGTAATGGCGGGCGCGCCGAACTTCTTGTCGAGGACGACGTTGCGTCCCTTGGGGCCGAGGGTGATCACCACGGCGTGGGCGAGCTTCTCTACGCCCCGCAGGATGGCGCGCCGCGCCTCCTCGTCATACTTGAGCTGCTTCGCTGGCATCGAGCAATCCCTCCTTCGTTGTGGCCCCACGGGCCCTGCCGCCCCCGGGCCGCGGGCCCATCGTCTCGCGGCCGGGCGCGGAGTGCCGGGCGGCCTACTTCAGGATCCCGAGGACATCCTCCTCCCGCATGATCAGGTACTCCTCGTCGCCGAGTTTTACCTCGGACCCGGAGTACTTCCCGAACAGAATCTTGTCCCCCGCCTTGACGTCCAGGGGAATCAGCTTGCCGTGGTCGTCCCGCTTCCCGGGGCCCGCCGCAATGACTTCCCCCTCCTGGGGTTTCTCCTTGGCCGTGTCCGGAATGATGATGCCACCCTTCTTGGCCTCCTTCTCCTCCAACCGCTTGACCAGGATGCGGTCGTGGAGAGGTTGAATCTTCCGCGCCATAGTGCCGCCCCCTCCTTTCGCCAGAGGATCTAGCCTGTCCCGTTCCACCTCCCGGCGGCTCGCGTGACTCCGGGCCTGCCGGCGAACCACTCCGTGCCGGTGTCACCTCCTCTCTGATTTTGGCGATTCCAACCTTCGTGCTAGGATGCGAGCAATCAGGACCGCCTTGGAGGAATGGCCCCGACCTCGTTGTTGGCACTCTCCAATGGTGAGTGCTAGTGTCCGCAAAACTACCGGTAGCCCGTCTAGAAAGCAAGGGAAAAAAACTTTTACAGGCCGTAATCGTGGAGGATGAGTTGGCAGGCATTCCATCAGAACTGGGTTTTTCTCCGTTTTTCTAATTTTTTCTCTCGAAATCTATCGAGAATGACCAAGAGATTCCACCCAGTCAAGCCTGCAGATCGCCAGACCAGGCCCACCAGGGCAATCGTGGATCTCGGTGCTGTCGCTCACAATATTCGGAGTATCAAGGCCCTCGTCGGACCTGGGGTGCGGATCATGGCGGTCGTCAAGGCGGACGCATACGGCCATGGGGCGGTCCCCGTCGCGCGGGCGGCCCTCGCGGCCGGTGCCGAGTGGCTCGGGGTAGCGCTGCCGGAGGAGGGGACGGCGCTCAGGGCAGCCGGGATCAGGGGCCCGATTCTCGTCCTTGGACCCACGCCTCCTGCCCAAGCCGAGGAGGTCGTAGCAGGGGGCCTCGACCAGATGGTCCACTCGGTTCCGCTCGCCGAGGCCCTCTCCCGAGCGGCCGGGATGGCTCGCCGCCGTGTCGGCGTCCACCTCAAGGTAGACACCGGGATGGGGCGTGTCGGTGTCCCGGTGGAGGAGGCGAGTGCCCTGGCGAGTGCCATCGGCCGGCTCCCCGGGGTCCGCCTGAGAGGAGTGATGACCCACTTTGCCGCGGCCGACGCGCCGGACCCCGCCCATGCCCGGGAGCAGCTCCGGCACTTTCACCAGGCTCTGGCCTCCCCCGAGTTCCGAGTTCCGTCCCTCCTCCGCCACGCCGCCAACAGCGCCGCCACCTTTGCCTTGCCGGAGGCCCGCCTGGACATGGTCCGGGCCGGCATCGCCCTCTACGGCTGTCCCCCGTCCCCCGACGCCCCACCCCCGGTCCCGCTCCGCCCGGTCCTCAGCCTGGAAACGCGGGTGGCCCAGGTGCGCTGGGTCCCGGCCGGCACCACCGTCTCCTACGGATGCACCTTCGTCGCCCCGACGCGGATGCGGATCGCCACCCTGCCCGTCGGGTACGGGGACGGCTTCCCCCGCGCCCTCAGCAACCGGGGTGTGGTCCTTCTCCGCGGTCAGCGGGCCCCCGTGGTGGGCCGGGTCTGCATGGACATGGCCATGGTGGACGTGGCCGGAATCCCGGAGGTGACCGAGGGGGATCCGGTCGTCCTCCTCGGCCCCCAGGGGACGGAGGCGATCTCCGTAGACGCTTGGGCCGTCCTGGCGGATACCATCTCCTACGAGGTCCTCTGCGGGATCAGCCCCCGCGTCCCGCGCCTGTACGTGGGCGGGGAGGAGACGGGGGCCCTGGAGCCCACGACGCCCCGAATGCCCCCGAGGCAAGGGGGCCGCCCCCGGCCGCTCCCCCGGCGTGCCCACCGGCGGCGGGCACCTTGACAAGCCCGGTACAGCTCGGTATTCTCGGCCAACTTCCGGAATTTCTTGAGGTTCGTGGGCTCGTGGTGGGGGCGCAGGGCGGGCCCGGACGTGGGAGGCGCACCGTGCCCCCGATCCGATTCGGCACCTCGGGCTGGCGGGGTATCCTGGCGGAGGACTTCACCTTTGCCCGGGCGCGCATCGTTACCGCCGCCATCGCCCGGTACGTGAACGAGAGCGGGCTGGCCGGGCGGGGTGTCGTGGTCGGCTACGACACCCGCTTCCTCTCGGAGGCCTTCGCCCGGGAGGCGGCGGCCGGGCTCGCGGCGAGCGGCCTGCCCGTCTATCTCTGTATCCGGGACACCCCGACCCCGGCTCTCGCTGCGGAGATCCTGCACAGGGGGGCGGCGGGGGGGCTCAACGTCACCGCCAGCCACAATCCCCCCGAGTACAACGGCATCAAGTTCTCCATGGCCTCTGGTGGTCCGGCACTCCCGGAGGTGACGGCCGCCATCGAGGCCGAGGCCAACCGGCTTCTGAAGCTCCCGGCCCCCGCCCCGCCTGCTCCCGCCGGTCCTCCGGCCGCCCAGATCACGCCGACCGATCCGTACCCTCCCTACGCGGCCCGCGTCCTGGGGCTCCTCGATCTCGCCTGCCTGCGGCGGGCGCGCCTCAAGGTCGTGGTGGACCCGCTGTACGGCACCGGGCGGGGCTACCTGGACACCCTCTGCCGCGAGGCCGGCTGCGAGGTGAGTGTCATCCACGACTACCGGGACCCGCTCTTCGGGGGCGGGACACCGGAACCCAGCGCTGAGAACCTGACGGAGCTCGCCCGCGCCGTCCGGGAGAGGGGGGCGCACCTCGGGCTAGCCACCGACGGCGACGCCGACCGGTTTGGCCTCCTGGACGCCGACGGCACATTTCTTGAACCCAACTACCTCTTGGGTCTGCTGCTGGACTACCTGGCCGGAATCCGGGGGTGGGGGGGAGGCGTGGCCCGGTCGGTCGCCACCACCCACCTGGTGGACGCCGCTGCGCATCGCCGGGGCGTGCCGGTCTACGAGACGCCGGTCGGGTTCAAGTACATCGGGGACCTGCTGACGCAGGGGAAGATCCTGCTCGGGGGGGAGGAGAGCGCCGGCCTCACCGTGCGGGGGCATGTCCCGGAGAAGGATGGGATCCTGGCGTGTCTCCTGGCGGCTGAGCTCGTGGCGGCGAGCGGGGGACGATCCCTGACCGCCCTCCTCCAGGATCTCTACCGGGAGGTGGGAACCGTCCTCTGCCGGCGGATCAACTTCCCCCTCTCCCCGGCGGGGGAGGGCCGCTTGAAGGCGGTCCTCGCCGACCCGCCGACGACCCTGGGCGGGCGGCGGGTCCTCGAGGTGAACCGGCTGGACGGGACGAAGCTCCTCCTGGAGGACGGCAGTTGGGTTCTCCTCCGGCCCTCGGGCACAGAGTTGATGGTCCGGCTCTACGTGGAGGCGCCGTCTCGGGAGCGCCTGGAGGCCCTCGAGGCGGCGGGGCGCGAACTCCTGGACGGGCGATGAGCGAGATCGTGGAGGTCCACGCCCGGGAGATCCTGGACTCCCGGGGGAACCCGACTGTGGAGGTGGAGGTCCTCCTGGAGAGCGGGTCCCGGGGGCGGGCGGCGGTCCCCTCCGGGGCCTCCACGGGGAAGCGGGAGGCCCTCGAGCTCCGGGACGGGGATCCCAAGCGCTACCTGGGGCGAGGGGTGCAGAACGCCGTGGCGAACGTGAACACGATTCTGGCGCCCGAGGTCATTGGCCTGGAGGGGCTGGACCAGACGCGGGTGGACCAGGCCCTCTGTGCCCTGGACGGGACTCCCAGCAAGGGGCGCCTCGGCGCGAACGCCCTCCTGGGGGTCTCCCTGGCCACGGCTCACGCTGCCGCCGAGGAGGTGGGCCTGCCCCTGTACCGCTACCTGGGCGGGGCACGCGCCAGGACCCTGCCGGTGCCGATGATGAACCTCCTGAACGGCGGGCGGCACGCCGACACTACCGTGGACCTCCAGGAGTTCATGATCATGCCCGTGGGGGCCCCTTCCTTCCGGGAGGCGCTGCGCATGGGCGCCGAGGTCTTCCACCACCTTCGGGCGGTCCTGCGGGCGCGGGGGCATAGCACCAGCGTGGGGGACGAGGGGGGGTTCGCGCCCAGCCTCCGGAGCAATGAGGAGGCGGTGGAGTGCCTCCTGGAGGCCATCCAGCGCGCGGGCTACGCCCCCGGCCGGGAGGTGGCGCTGGCCCTGGACCCCGCGGCGAGCGAGTTCTACACCGAGGGCCGCTACCGGCTCGCGGGGGAAGGGGGGCGGACGCTCAGCCGGGCGGAGATGGTGGACTTCTACGGCCGCTGGGTGGAGCGCTACCCCATCGTCTCCATCGAGGACGGCTGCGCGGAGGACGACTGGGAGGGCTGGGCCCTCCTGACGGCGCGGCTGGGAGGGCAGGTCCAGCTCGTGGGGGATGACCTGTTCGTCACCAACCCGACGCTCCTTCGGGAGGGGATCAGCCGGGGTGTGGCGAATGCCATCCTGATCAAGGTGAACCAGATCGGGACCCTCAGCGAGGCGCTGGAGGCGGTGCGGATCGCGGCGGAGGCGAACTACTCCGCCGTCATCTCGCACCGGTCGGGTGAGACAGAGGATACCACCATCGCAGACCTGGCGGTGGCCACGGGGGTGGGGCAGATCAAGACCGGGTCGGTCTCCCGGACGGACCGGGTGGCGAAGTACAACCGCCTCCTCCGAATCGAGGAGGAGCTGGGGGAGGCGGCTCTCTTCGCCGGGCGGGCTGCGGTGAAGGGGGCGAGCGGGCGGGGGGGGTAATGGCGCGGACGGGCGATGGGGAGGCGGGGGGGAATCCCGGGGGTGGCGGGCGCCGACGCTGGCGGCTCCTGCTGGTGGGCGGGCTCCTCCTCGGGCTCCTCCTGGCCTCCCTCTCCGGCGACGGGTCCCTCATCCGCCTCTACCGCCTCAGCCGGCAGCGGGCCGACCTCGTCCAGGACATCGAGCGGCTCCAGGCGGAGAACGCCCGCCTCCGCCGTGAGGTGGAGGCCTTCCAACAGGACGAGACGCGCCTCGAGGAGATCGCGCGACGGAAGCTCGGGCTTGTCCGGCCCGGGGAGGTGGTCTATCGCTTCGCTGCCCCCGCAGAATCTCCCGCCGCCGCGGCCGATTCTCCGGGGAGCCGGTAGGCGGGCGGGCGGGGCGCGGCGAGGGAAAAGGGCTTGCGGCACTGCTCGCACTCCTTTAAACTAAGGCGATTTTTGGCACCCGGCGGGCGGTCGCGGCGGGCCGGGGGAACGGGGAGCGGCCCTCCAAGGGGGAACCGGACGCGTGCCTGAGGAGCGGTTTCTGATTCTAGGGGGCACCGAGGAGGCCCGGCAGACGCTGGCCCGTGCGGTGTCCGAAGCGGGGCACTCGGCGGAAGTGGTGGCAGACCCGGCTGCGGGAACCGCCGGGGTCGAGAATACTTCCTACACGCTGGTCTTCCTCCTGGCGGGGGGCGTCCCGGCGAGGCCTCTCGACTTGCTGGATCGCCTCCTACAGGTCCGCCCGGAACAGGCGGTCGTGGTTCTTGCCGCCGACCCCGAGTTCCGGGCCGGCGCCCTCAAGCGGGGGGCCTACCAGGTCCTGGCGGAGCCGGTTGCGGCGGCGGAGCTGGAGTGGGTCCTCCGCAACGGCGCCGAGCGGGCCCATCTGCTCCAGACCAACACCCTCCTTCGGCAGGAGGCGTTCCGCGATGACCTCACCGACGCGTACAACCGTCGGTACATGGAACGCCACATGGAGGAGGAGCTGGAGCGGGCCCGCCGCTACGAGCGCCCCTTCTCCGTCCTCTTCATGGACCTGGACCGCCTGAAGACTGTCAACGAAGCCTACGGCCACCTCTGCGGCAGCAAAGTGCTGATGGAGGTGGCCGCCCTGGTCCTGCAGCACCTGCGCCGGAGCGACAAGATCTTCCGCTTCGGCGGGGACGAGTTTGTGGTCACGCTGCCGGAGACGGACAGGCGGGGCGCCCTGAAGGTTGCGAACCGCCTCCGGGAGGCCGTCAAGGTCCACAGCTTCCTGGTGAGCGAGGGGGCGGCGGTCCAGCTGACCGCGTCCTTCGGCCTTGCGACCTTCCCCCAGGACGGCATCAACACGGACCAGCTCCTCCGCCACGCCGACCAGGCGATGTATCTCATCAAGTCCACGTCCCGGGACGGGGTGGGCGTGAAAGATCTCCCGTGAAACGGATCGCCATTCTGGGCTCCACCGGGTCCATCGGGACCCAGGCCCTGGCTCTGGCCGCCCGACACCCCGGCTTGTTCCGGATCGTCGGATTAGCCGCCCGGGACAACCTGGACCTTCTCGCGGAGCAGGTGCGCGCGTTCCGGCCGCGCGTGGTGTCGGTGGGGACGGCGGAGGGGGCCGCGGCCCTCCGGGGCCGCCTGGACGGGGCAGGGGCGGAGGTGGCCTGGGGCGAGGCCGGGCTTCTCCGGATCGCCACCGACCCGGACGCCGACGTGGTCCTCTCGGCGGTCGTGGGGGCGGCCGGGCTCCTCCCCACGTTTGCCGCGGTCCGCGCCGGCAAGACGGTCGCCCTGGCCAACAAGGAGGCCCTGGTGACCGCCGGGGAGCTGATCACGGCCGAGGCGGCCCGCCGGAACGCCCGGCTCCTGCCCGTGGACAGTGAGCACTCGGCCATCTTCCAGTGCCTGGAGCGGGGCGGGGGCGCGTGCCTCCGGTCCGTCATCCTCACCGGCTCGGGCGGGCCGTTCCGGACCCGCCCGAAGGGGGAGCTGGCGGCGGTCACCCCGCGGGAGGCACTGCAGCACCCCCGCTGGAACATGGGGAAGAAGATCACCGTGGACTCGGCCACCCTGATGAACAAGGGGCTGGAGGTCATCG
>JAKEHP010000337.1 GCA_022614955.1 Candidatus Methylomirabilota bacterium | reverse complement strand
CTCCTCCCTCGGGCCTCGTGATGCTCGTCATTTGGCCCGGCACCCCAGTGTAAGCGTGAGCCATAGGTCCAATCGTTGGACTCCAACTAGAGGGTGAACCGCTCACCCAGGTAGATCTCGCGCGCCCTCTCATCGGCGGCCAGCTCCCGGGCCGTCCCGCTGACCAGGATCTCTCCCCCGTGAATGATATCGGCCCGGTCCACGATCTGTAAGGTCTCCCGCACGTTGTGATCCGTGATCAGGATCCCGATCCCCCGTGCCCGGAGCTGCGCGATGATCCCCTGAACCTCGTCCACCGCAATGGGATCGATCCCGGCAAACGGCTCGTCCATCAGGATGCAGGCCGGGTCGGTGGCCAGGCACCGGCTGATCTCCGCCCGCCGGCGCTCCCCGCCCGAGAGCGTATAGGCCTTGCTCGCCGCCAGGTGCGCGATCCCCAGTTCCCGCAGGAGGGCCGCCGCCCGGTCCCGCCGCGCCTCGGCCGAGAGGGGCAACCCTTCCAGGATCGCCAGGAGGTTCTCCTCCACCGTCAGCTTCCGGAAGATGGAGGGCTCCTGGGGAAGGAAGCCCAGCCCCCGCCGCGCTCGCTGGTACACGGGGAGGGCCGTGACCTCCTCGCCGTTCAGAAAGACGTGCCCTCGGTCCGGCCGGAGGAGCCCGAGGGCCATGTAGAAGGTCGTGGTCTTCCCGGCCCCGTTGGGGCCCAGCAGACCCACCACCTCCCCCGCCCCCACCGTGATGCTCACCCCCGAGACCACCGTCCGGCCCCGGAAGGCCTTGACCAGGTCCACGGTCCGGAGGATGGGGCCGGCGCCGGGTGCCGCCTCAGGGCTTCGGCGCGCCGCCGGCCTCGCGCCTGGGGTAGATAACGGCATGAACCCGCGCGTCCCCCTCCCCCTCCACCACGTGGCGATCCTCCCGGAGGTAGAGGGTCATGGTGGTCCCGGTGACGACGTTCTCCTCCTGCCAGGCCCGAGCGTTCCCCTCCAGCCGGACCTTCTCTTCGCGGGCAAAGTAGGTGGCGGCGTCGGCCGTCGCCTCCCGCCCCCCCTGCTCCGCGATCCGCACGTGACCGGTCGCCCGGACGCGCTGGACCTCCTGCATCGCCTCGTCGAAGGTGAACTCCATCCGGTCAGCCAGGATGGTCAGGGTGCTGTCCCGGGCGACCACGTTGCCGGCGTAGGTGGCGGTGTGGGCCTTCCGGTCCACCTCCAGGCGGTCCGCCGAGATGGTGATGGCGGCCCCCTTCGAGGCCGCGCGGGCCCTCGCAGGGGCCGGGGGCGGAGCCTCCCCCGCCGCCGCCCCGGCTGCGAGGAGCAGAAGCACCAGCACGGAGAGTTTCCTCACGACCGACCCTTCGTCCGCCCGGTGACCCGAGAACCCCGGTGGACCTTCAGCTTCAGGCGCTCGAGGGTCACGTCCGCCTGCATCCCCTCCCCCTCGACCGTCAGCCCGGCACGCGTGATCGTCACGGGCGCGTCCGTCTCCAGGCTCCGCCGGTCGGCCAGCCAGGTCAGGCGCTCCGTCCGAAGGGTAATGCCCTGGTCGGAGCGGGCGGTGATGCCTCCCTCCAGGACCACTTCCCGCCGATCCACCCGGATGACGGCCCGGTCGGCAACCGACTCGAGGGTCCGTCCATCGCTGTAGAGGGTAATCCGGACCGGCTGCACCTCCCGGGTGAGGAGGGTGCGCCCCTCTCCCTCGAAGATCGTCGCGCGGTCCGCCGCCGCCTCCCAGAGCCGCTCCCCCGCCCGATCCTCCACCACCCGCACTCCCAGGAGGGTCACGTCAGGGCGGCCGCCGGGAAGGATGGCGGAGGGGGCAGGCAGCGGGAGCCCCGCGGTCCCGCCCCAAAGAAGCAGGGCCCCTCCCGCCGCGGCCACGCCCGCAGCCACGAGCCCCACGACCCGACTACGCATGCCCCTGCATAGCACAGGCGTGGGGTCAAGGCAAGGCAGGAGTTGGCCCTAGTGCCGGGCCAACTCACGTCGCCTCACGTCGTTCACAGTCGTCGGCGGTCCGGAGCGTACCAGAACGTACGCCTGCGGCCGCCTCCTCCCTCGGGCCTCGTGATGCTCGTCAGTTGGCCCGGCACGCGAGTCGGCGCGTGAGCACTTGGGACAATTCGTTGGAGGCACACTAGGCGAATGCGGCGATGCCGGTGATGTCCCGGCCCAGGATCAGGGTGTGGATGTCGTGGGTCCCCTCATAGGTGGAGAGGGTTTCCAGATTGCAGAGGTGCCGCATCACCGGGTACTCGTCCACAATCCCGTTGGCCCCGTGGATGTCCCGGGCCAGTCGGGCAATGCGCAGCGCCTGCTCCACGTTGTTCCGCTTGGCCAGGGAGACCTGGGTGTGCCGGAGCTTCCCCGCGTCCTTCAGGCGCCCGAGCTGGAGGCAGAGGAGCTGCGCCTTGGTGATCTCGGTCAGCATGGTGACCAGCTTCTGCTGCACCAGTTGGAAGCTCGCGATGGACTTCCCGAACTGGCGCCGGGCCTTCGCGTAGCGCAGCGCGGCGTCGTAGCAGGCCGTGGCCGCCCCGACCGCCCCCCAGGCGATCCCGTAGCGGGCCTGATTCAGGCACCCGAGCGGGGCCTTCAGGCCCTCCGCCCCCGGGAGGCGGTCCTCGGCGGGGACGCGGCAGTCCTGGAAGGTGATCTCGGAGGTCACGGAGGCGCGCATGGAGAGCTTCCCGTGGATATCCCGGGCGGCGAAGCCCGGTATCCCCCGCTCCACCAGGAACCCCCCGAAGGTGTCGCCCACCCGGGCCCAGACGACGGCCACGTCCGCGATGGACCCGTTGGTGATCCAGAGCTTGGTGCCATTCAGCACGTAGCTCTCGCCGACGCGCACCGCCTTCGTCTCCATGCCGCCGGGATCCGAGCCGTGGTCCGGCTCCGTGAGGCCGAAGCAGGCCACCTTCCGCCCCGCGGCCAGCTCCGGGAGCCAGCGCCGCTTCTGGGCCTCCGCGCCGAAGGTGTGGAGGGCGTACATGGCGAGGGGTCCCTGGACAGACGCAAAGGAGCGGATGGCCGAATCCCCGCGCTCCAGCTCCTGCATGGCCAATCCGTAGGCCACATTATTGATGCCGGCGCAGCCGTAGCCCTGCAGGTTCGCGCCGAGCACGCCCAGCTCCCCCAAGCGGGGGATGAGGTGGACCGGGAAAGTCCCGGCCCGGTTGTGCTGGTCAATGATGGGCAGGACCTCCGCCTCCACGAAGTCCCGGACCGTGTCCCGGACCAGCCGCTCCTCCGGGGAGAGGAGCTCCTCGATGCCGTAGTAATCCACCCCCGTGAACGTGCTCATGGCTCTCCCCATCGCTCGTGTGACTCCAACGAATTGGAGATAGTGCTCATGCGACGGCTGGGGTGCCGGGCCAAACGACGAGCATCACAAGCGACCTCGGCG
>JAKEHP010000336.1 GCA_022614955.1 Candidatus Methylomirabilota bacterium | reverse complement strand
TTGGAAAGTCCCTGCCTCCCCAGGGCGGCGATCTCCTCTCGAAGGGAGGGACGGAGCTCCTGGGCGGCGGACGCGCTCGAGGACGGGTCCGGCCGCGGCGTCCTCAGGGCCTCTCCCGTAGGCTCCGAGGCTCGGGGCGATGGCTTTGCGGGCTTCTGAGAAGCGGGAGGCGAAGAGGAGGGACGGGGGAGGCTCCCAGCCTCGGGTGATTGCGAAGGCCGTGGAGGTGTCGGCGTCCCCAAGCTCCCCGGGGTAGCCACCGGTCCCGAGACCTTTCCGGGACCCCGGGCTTCACTCGTGACCTGGGAAATGTCCTTGCCCTTCACCGGCCCGGCTGCCGCTGGAGCATCCGGTTGATCGATAAACCGCGGGATCTCATCCGGCGGGAGCAGACGGACCACCAAAGGAGACGGGTCCGGGAGGTGGGGAGCCGGGATCTGGGTCTTCCAGAGGAAGACCACGGAGAGCAGGTGCAAGACGAGGGAGGCTCCGAGCGCCCGGTAAAGAAAGACGCGTTCCTCCCCCGCCATCTGCTCGCTGCCCCCGATGCCGTTCGTCATCCTGTCTTCCGCTGCTGTTGCTTCCAATGCACTGCAGCCCGCAACAGCTCGCGGGCGTGCCTGAAGGGGGTCGTGGATTTTTCCGATCCCCCGAGCATGCGACCCATCTCTTCTACCCTCTCCTCTTCTGAGAGGGGGAGCACCCGCGCCTCCGTCCGCCCTCGGCTCACCTTTTTCTCGACCTGCAGGTGCACATCGGCAAAGGCCGCGATCTGGGGGAGATGGGTAATGCAGATGACCTGGCGCTCTCGACTGACCCTCCAGAGCTTCTTGCCGACCACCTCCGCCATGCTCCCGCCGATCCCCGCATCGACCTCATCGAATAGCAAGGTGGGCGTTTCGTCCACGGAGGCCAGGATGGTTTTGAGCGCCAGCATGGTGCGGCTGAGTTCACCCCCCGAGGCGATCTTGGCGAGCGGTCGAAAGCCCTCACCGGGATTCGGCGCAAAGAGGAACTCTGCCTCTTCCAGGCCGGTCAGCTGGAGCGACCCCCGCCGATCCGCTCCCGCAACCCGCTTGAGCTCCACGCGGAAATCGGCCCGCGCCATCCCAAGCGGTTTGAGTTCCCCTACCACCGCCTGGGCGAGCTGCTTCGCCGCCGCTGCCCTCCCGTCCGAGAGGCGCTCCCCCCGCTCCCAGAGCTCTCCTTCCGCACCCCGAATCTCCCCGGCGAGACCGACCAGCCGCTCCTCCGCTCCCTCCAACCGCTTGAGTTCGAGGGCGGCCTGTTCTCCATGCGCGAGGATCTCGCCGACAGTCGCCCCATATTTTTTCTTCAGACGACTGAGGATATGGAGGCGCTCCTCAATGGTTTCGAGGCGACGGGGATCAACGTCGATCCGGTCCCGGTAGTCCCGAAGGGCGAGGGCTACCTCCTTGAGCAGGGTCTTCGCCTCGTCGGCCATTGCCCCTACGGGAGAGAGGCGGGCGTCAATCCGTCCGGCCTCCCGAAGGCGAGCCTCGACGCCGAAGAGCGCCGAAAG
>JAKEHP010000335.1 GCA_022614955.1 Candidatus Methylomirabilota bacterium | reverse complement strand
GGGACTACCTCATCCCGGTGGTGACCCAGTACGAGAGCCACCCCATCACCAGGGAGTTCACCCTGGCCTCCTTCTTCCCCTTCGCGCGCACCGTGGACGCCGTCCCCAGTCCCCCCGAGGGGATCACGGTGCAGGTCCTCGCCCGGACGGGGGATGGCTCCTGGGCCGAGACCGACCGGGAGACGCTCACCCGAGGGGAGGCCCGCTTCGACGCCGGAAAGGACCGGCGCGGGCCCGTCCCCGTCGGCGCCGTCGCCACCGTAGAGGGGAAGCCTCCGGCCAAGAAGGGGGATGCCAAGCCCCCGGTCGGGCCGGAGAACGAGCCGGCCGGCCCCCGGAAGGCGCGCATCGTGGCCTACGGGACCGCCGCCTTCGCCACCAACAACTACCTCAACCTCTCCGGGAACAAGGACCTCTTCCTGAACAGCATCTCCTGGCTGGCCGAGGAGGAGGACCTGATCAGTATCCGGCCCCGCGAGGCCAAATCCACGCCAGTCATCCTGACAGCACGCCAGGGGCAGGCGGCCTTCTGGGTGGGCGTCATCCTTCCGCCCGCCGTCGTCCTGCTGGCCGGCGTCACGGTGGGGATCCGGCGGAGGCGGGCGCGATGAGGGTCCGGACCACGCTCCTCCTGGCGGTCCTTCTCCTCGCGCTGGCGGGGTTCTACTACTACGCCGAGGTGAAGGGGGGCTGGCCGACGAAGAAGGAGGGGGCAAAGCTCCTCGACCTCACCGCGGAGGGCGTCCAGGCGCTGCGGATCACGGGAGCCCAAACGGTCCTGGAAGCCGTCCGCACGGAGGGAGGCTGGCGGCTCTCCGCCCCTGTCCAGGACCGGGCCGATGTCTCGAGGGTAGACAGCCTCCTCCAGGATCTCCTTCGCGCGACCGTCGAGCGGACCTACGAGGCCACGGAACAGGACGCAAAGGAGTACGGGCTCGCCCCGCCGGCGTACACCCTGGCCCTCACCCAGAAAGACAAGACGGAGCCGATCCTGCTTGAGGTCGGGGACCGGGCGCCGAGCGGCCTCCACGCCTACGCGCGGCGTGCGGGCGAGGCGAAGGTCCTCCTGGTCCCCTCATCAGTCCGGTCCCAGGCCGAGACGCGGGCGGCCGACCTGCGGGACAAAACCGTCCTCGCCGTCGAGCGGGACAAAGTTCAG
>JAKEHP010000334.1 GCA_022614955.1 Candidatus Methylomirabilota bacterium | reverse complement strand
GGCAGTTCGTCAACGGCACGCGGTGGCGGCTTGAGGTCTCTATCGATGCCGACTCGCAGGCCGTGCAGAACGGAGGCGGTATCGTGTTGAATCCCCAGGAGACCAGGCAGCACATCCTGGACCTAGGCGCTCACCGGGTGATTGCCCGGGCCTATGTGGATACCCAGTTCGGCACGCGGCCGGTGGGGCGCTACGACCGGACCATCCAGATAGATCCCCGGGGTAACGGGTGGACCCTGCGGTTTACCGAGGCCGATTTTCGGTGAAGACCTGCTTCCAATGGACACGGGCAGCGACAGAAGCGGACTTTCGGATTCGGCGGGCCGTCCATGCAAGATCCATGGGGATTTTCATGAAACCTCAGTGCGAGTTGCGTCATCTACAGGGGTGAGGAGATGGGAGCCTCGCGCGGATCCGCCTGGGCGGGTTGAGCGGGTCCCAATCGTGCGTCGGTCCCAAACAGGCAAGACTAGCGCATCAGGAGGAGGAACACCGTGAGAAACCTAAGCGTCCGCATCGCGATCGTTGCGGCCATGGTAGGTCTCGGGATCGTCGCGGGCCCGGCCGACCCGGCCTTCGCCGGACGGCGGGCCTTCGTGGGCGGCTTTCATGGGAAGCACCACGGCCACTTCCCGCACCAGCGCCATTTCGTCGGGCACCATGGGTTTCACGTCAAGCACCACGGCTTCCACGGCCACTTCCCGCACGCCTTCCGTGGTGGCAAGGTCTTCGTGGGCAAGCCGTTCTTTGGGCCCACAGTGTTTGTGAAAAGGCCGTTCATTGGGGCGCGCCTCGTCGTGGCGCCGCCTGTCATCGTCATTCGGTAGGCGCAGCGCAGGGCGCTAGGTGCCCGCCTCGCCGGAAGTCCGAGCGCCGGGTGGTCGTGGATGCCCGCCCGGGCTGCCGGAACGGCTACTGGGCGACCGGGCCCCGCTTTCCCGCAGCTCGCTCCAGCGCCTGCGGGCGACGTGGGCAGCCGAATACGAGGCCTGGCAGACTCGCGACCTCAGCGACCGGGACCTGGTCTACCTCTGGGCCGACGGCCTCTACGTCAAGGCGGGCCTGGAACGGGACAAGGCCGCCGTGCTCGTCGTCATCGGGGCCCTGCGGGATGGAAGGAAGGAGATCCTGGCGCTGGAGAGCGGGGTGCGGGAGTCAGCAGAAGCCTCGAAGGCGGTCCTGCGCGCCCTCAAGGCCCGGGACCTGGCCTGCCCCCGGCTCACCATCGCCGACGGCCACCTCGGCATCTGGGGGGTCCTGGCGGAGATCCACCCGGAGAGCGCCGAGCAGCGGTGCTGGAACCACAAGCCCCTCAATGTCCTGGACCAGCTCCCGCGTCGGGAGCACCCGACGGCCCGGGCCCTCTTGTGCCAGCTGCGGCCGGGACCCGGGCGCAGTGTGAACGCCTCCGCCGGCAGGTCGCCGAGCGCGACGGGCGCCGGTATCCCAAGGCCGTGCAGACCCTGGAACGGGATTGGGACCGGATGGGGACCTTCTACTGCGTCCCCCGCGCGCACTGGAAGAACCTGCGGACCACCAACGTCGTCGAGTCCCTCTTCGCGGCGGTCCGCCTCCGGACCGACGCCGCCGAGCGCTACAAGCACGTGGTCAACGCGACCGCGCTGATCTGGAAGGTCCTCCTGGTGGCCGAACGCCGCTTTCGCCGGCTTGACGCCCCGGAGCTCCTCACCGAGGTGTACCACGGCGTCACCTATGTCGATGGTCTACGGGCGTCCGCAGAGTCCAAGAGGAGGATCGCCGCCTGATCCCATTTACACACTTCTTGACATGAGCTCTTCGAACGCGCCGGCTGGCTTTGCGCCCGCCAGCGGGGAACCCACGTCAGCATGGTCAGGCCGGGTGTTCCGATCGTGCTCACCGTGCCCCTTCACCGAGAGCCCTAACCTGCCTCCGCTTGCGCCGGTTGTGACCGTGGGGGAGGGGACCGTTGGTGGGTCGGGCGCGGCGGGGTAGAATGGGGCCGGCATGACGATTCTCCTGGATGGCAATAGCCTCACGCTGGAGCAGGTGGAGGCGGTGGCGCGCCGGGAGGAGCACGTGGTCCTCGCGCCCGCCGCGAGGGAGCGGGTCCGGGCCGCGCGCGCAACCGTGGAGGGGCTCCTCACCGCCGAGCGCCCCGTCTACGGCGTCACGACCGGCTTCGGGAAGCTGAGCGATGTGCGGATTCCTCCGGAGCAGGCGGAGGCGCTGCAGCAAAACCTCCTCCGCAGCCACGCCTTCGGGGTCGGCCCCCCCCTCGCCGAGGATGCGGTTCGGGCGAGCCTCCTCCTCCGGGCGAATGTCCTGGCCAAGGGCTACTCCGGGGTCCGGCCCGAGGTCGTGGATCTCCTGCTCGAGTTCTTGAACCGCCGCGTCCACCCGGTGGTCCCGGAGCAGGGCTCCGTGGGGGCGAGCGGGGACCTGGCACCGCTCGCGCACCTGGCCCTGGTCCTGATCGGGGAGGGGGAGGCGGTGGTGGAGGGCCACCGGGCCGCGGGGGCGGCTGCCCTCGCGCGGGTCGGCCTCAGCCCCCTCACCCTGCAGGCGAAGGAGGGCCTGGCCCTGGTGAACGGAACCTGCGTCAGCGCCGGCATCGGCGCCCTCGCCCTCCGGGACGCCGAGGTGCTCATGACCGTGGCCGACATCACCAGCGCCATGGCCGTGGAGGCCCTCCTGTGCAGCATCCGCGCCTTCGACGAGCGGATCCAGGCGCTCCGCCCCTTCCCCGGCCAGATCCGCTCCGCCGCCAACGTCCGCCGCCTCCTCGAGGACAGCCCCATCGTGGAGTCGCACCGGGACTGCCCGAAGATCCAGGACAACTACAGCATCCGGTGCATCCCCCAGGTCCACGGGGCGACCCGGGACGCCCTCGCCTACGTCCGGCAGGTCCTCACGACGGAACTCAACGCCGCGACCGACAACCCCCTCGTCTTTCCCGAGACGGGCGAGGTCCTGGCCGGGGGCAACTTCCACGGGCAGCCGGTGGGGCTGGCCCTGGATTTGCTCGCCATCGCCGTGGCTGAGCTGGGTGCCATCGCGGAGCGGCGGGTGGATCACCTGGTGAACCCGCTCCTGAGCGGCCTGTCTCCCTTCCTGACCCCGGAGCCGGGCCTGAACTCGGGCTACATGCTGGGGCAGGTGACGGCGGCCGCCCTCGCCTCGGAGAACAAGATCCTGGCCTCGCCGGCCTCCGTGGACTCCATCCCCACCTCCGGGGGCAAGGAGGACCACGTGAGCATGAGCGCCTACGCCGCCCGCAAGGCGGCCGCTGTGGTGGCCAACGCCCGGCGTATCCTGGCCATCGAGTACCTCTGCGCGGCGCAGGGGCTGGACCTGCTCCGGCCACTCACCCCGGCCGCGGGGACGGGGAGGGCCCACGCGCTGCTCCGGGAGCGGGTCCCGATGCTGCGGGAGGACCGGCCCCCGGGGCCTGAGCTGGAGACGGCCGAGGACCTGATCCGGACCGGCCGCCTGCGGACGGCGGTGGAGGAGGCGGTCGGGCCGCTCTACTGAGGAAGGAGAGGCAGGCGCGTGGCCTTGGAGGGAGCGGGCATGGGGACGGCGGCGGGGAGCATGACGCGCGAGGCGATCCTGGAGCGGGTAAGCCGGCAGCAGGTGGGCCCGGCCCCCCGCGGGCCGCAGCTCGTCTGCAAGGGCTGGGGACAGGAGGCGGCCCTCCGGATGCTAATGAACAACCTGGACCCGGAGGTGGCGGAGCGGCCGGAGGCCCTCGTGGTCTACGGCGGCGCGGGGAAGGCGGCCCGGTCCTGGGAGGCCTATGCCCTGATCGTCCAGAGTCTCCTGGACCTGGAGGACGACGAGACCCTCCTCGTCCAGTCGGGCAAGCCGGTGGGCGTGTTCCGGACCCACGCGGATGCCCCCCGGGTCCTCCTGGCCAACGCGCTGCTCGTCCCCAAGTGGGCCGACCTGGAGACGTTTCTCATGTTAGAGCGGCAGGGGCTGACCATGTACGGGCAGATGACGGCCGGCTCCTGGATCTACATCGGGACCCAGGGGATCCTCCAGGGGACCTACGAGACCTATGCCGCGGCCGCGCGGACGCACTTCGGCGGGACGCTCCGGGGCCGCCTCGTCGTCTCGGCCGGCCTGGGCGGGATGGGCGGGGGGCAGCCGCTGGCCGTCACGATGAACGAGGGGGTCTTCCTGGGGATCGAGGTGGACCCCGCGCGCATCGAGCGGCGCATCAAGACCGGCTACTGCGACCGGATGACGGCGGACCTTGAGGAGGCGCTGGGGTGGGCGGCGGAGGCGAAGGGGGCGGGGCGGCCCCTCTCCGTCGGATGCGTCGGGAATGCCGCCGAGGTCCTGCCGGCTCTGGTCGAGCGCGGCGTCGTCCCGGACCTTCTCACAGATCAGACGGCGGCCCACGATCCCCTGAACGGGTACATCCCCCGGGGCTTCACCCTGGAGGAGGCGGCGGCCCTCCGGGCGCGGGACCCCCAGGCTTACATCCGGGAGGCCTCCGCCTCCATCGCCGTTCACGTGCGGGCAATGCTTGGCCTGATGCGGCGAGGCGCCGTCACGTTTGACTATGGGAACAACCTGCGGGCCCAGGCGAAGCAGGCGGGGGTGGAGGACGCCTTCAGTTATCCGGGCTTTGTCCCGGCCTATATTCGGCCTCTCTTTTGCGAGGGGAAGGGGCCGTTCCGATGGGTGGCCCTTTCGGGGGACCCGCGGGACATTGCTGTGACCGACGAGGCCATTGCCGCCGCCTTCCCGCAGGACGCCGCCCTCCAGCGCTGGCTCCGGCTCGCCCGGGAGAAGGTCCATTTCCAGGGCCTGCCGGCCCGCATCTGCTGGCTCGGCTACGGGGAGCGGGCCGAGGCAGGCCGGCTCTTCAATTACCTCGTCCGGCGGGGCAAGCTGCGGGCCCCCATCGTCATCGGGCGGGATCACCTGGATGCCGGCTCCGTCGCCTCCCCCTACCGGGAGACGGAGGCGATGCGGGACGGCTCGGATGCCATCGCGGACTGGCCCGTCCTGAACGCGCTCCTCAACGCCGTGAGCGGGGCCACCTGGGTGGCGGTCCACCACGGGGGCGGCGTGGGGATCGGCTACTCGCTGCACGCCGGGATGGTGGTGGTGGCGGATGGGACGCCGGAGGCGGAGGCGCGCCTGACGCGCGTCCTCACCACCGACCCCGGGCTCGGCGTCATCCGCCACGCCGACGCCGGCTACGAAGAGGCACTGGAGGTTGCGCGCCGTCGCGGCTTGAAGATCCCCGGGCTCACGGCATGAGCCTCCCCGCCGCTGACTTGGTCATCACCGGCTGCGCCGAGGTGGTGACGGCCGAGCCGGGCTGCGGCGAGGGGCCGCTCGGGGTCATCCGGGACGGGGCGGTCGCCGTCGCCGGGGAGCGCATCCTCTGGGTGGGGAAGGCCCGCGAGTTACGACGGGCCGTAGCGGTGGAGGGGGGGACGCGGCTCCTGGAGGCGCACGGCGGGACCGTCTGCCCCGGCTTCGTGGACTCCCACACCCATCTCCTTTTCGCCGGCTCTCGGGAGGGGGAGTTCGCCGCCCGCAGCCGCGGGGTGAGCTACCCGGAGATCGCCGCGGCCGGGGGCGGCATCCAGAGCACGGTCCGCGCGACGCGCGAGGCCTCCCCGGCGGAGCTGTTCCGCCTGGCCTGGGAACGCCTGGCCTCGTGCCTCTGCCACGGGAGCACCACGGTTGAGGTCAAGAGCGGCTACGGTCTCTCCCCGGAGAGCGAGTTAAGGTGCCTCCGGGTCATCCGCCGCCTCGCCGAGGCCCATCCCGTCGATGTCGTTCCCACGTTTCTCGGCGCCCACGCCCTCCCCCCCGAGTTCGCCTCGCGCCGGGATGCTTACCTCGACTGCGTGCTCCAGGAGATGCTCCCGGCGGTCGCCGCCGAGGGACTGGCAGAGTTCTGCGATGTTTTCTGCGAAGATGGCTACTTCACGCCGGCCGAGAGCGAGCGGATCCTGCGGGCGGCGGCGCACCGGGGAATGAAATCCAAGATCCACGCCGACGAGTTTGCGCCATCCGGAGGGGCCGAGGTAGCCGCGGCCGTCGGCGCCGTTTCGGCCGACCATCTCCTCTGTGTGACCGAGGGCGGCATCGGGGCCCTCAAGGCGGCGGGCGTGGTGGCCACCCTCCTCCCGGGCACCGCTGCCTTCCTGGGCCTTGGTCGCTACGCGCCGGCGCGGGCCATGCTTGCGGCGGGTCTTACAGTCGCCCTCGCCACAGACTTCAACCCCGGCTCCTGCATGACCGAGAGCATGCCCCTGATCATCCATCTGGCCTGCACCCAGATGAAGATGCATCCCGAGGAGGCGCTCCTGGCCGCGACGATGGGGGGGGCCGCTGCGCTTGCCCGGACGGCGACGGTCGGGTCGCTTCGGCCCGGCAAGCAGGCGGACCTTCTTCTCCTTGACTGCCCTAACCACCTGCACCTGGCCTACCGCTTCGGCATCAACCCGGTGCGGACCGTCCTCACGCGCGGGCGCGTCGTGGTGGAGGACTGGCACCTCGCCGTGCCCCGCCCGGAGGGGGCGTGAGGGTCCGCCTGGGGGTCGTCGCGGACGACTTTACTAGTCCGGTTCACGTCCCGCCGATCAATCCCATATTCAAGGGGTATAGCAATAACCTGCCGAATCCATATGGACTCCAGCAGCATCTGAACCCTACGGTTCTTGTTGCGGGTCAGACGTGGGATGGAAGACCATCCAGCCAGCATGAAATTGTAGTAATCGGTGGCGACCGCGTCCTGGGTTCCGTGGAAGCCCCGGATGTCTCGGATCTGGAGATCCTCGTGTTCTCACCTACGGAAGTGCGTTACATCAATCTCTCGAGTAAGACCGGTGGAAAGTATAGAAGATAGGTAACCTACTGTACCTGGCGGGAGATCTTCAGAGGTCGCGTCACCATTTGTGTAGAAAGCCGTGTCTCCCGATGCTCCGGCTTGGGAAATGACCGGGTGGATGCTGAGGGCCCGGCGGAAGCAGCGGGCGGCCGCCCCGACTATCTCGAGGCCCTTCCTCGGGAAAGCGGGGATTCGGAAAACCGGGGCAATTGAAATGCGGAATCACAGCCGTGAAAGGTCTTGACTGCTCCCACGTCGGTTGCTAGTCTGACGCGTTATCCGATAGCGGCCTATAACGTGAGTGGGGCCTTATCATGTCCTTCCTCCTCGACCGTCTGGAGACCTGGCTCGCCCTTTTCGCCTGGACCCGGGGCACGGTGAGCCTGCTCCGCGGCGTTCGCCGGGGCCCGATCAGTGCGCCGGCCCGCCCGCGACGTCACCCCGCGGGGCCGGTCGCGCTTCCCGGCCTCGATGCTGTAGAGGGGGCCATGAAGCACGCCCGGGAGGCCCTCCTTGAGCTCCAGGCGCGTGAGGGGTACTGGCTCGGCCTCCTCGAGCCCGACGTCACGATCACCGCCGAGTACTGCCTGCTCCAGCACCTCCTCGGGCGCGTGGATGAGCGGCGGGAGCGGAAGGCCGTCGCCCATATCCGGGACCTTCAGCACCCGGACGGGGGATGGGGCATCTACCCTGGTGGCCGGAGCGACATCAGTGCCACCGTCAAGGCCTACTTCGCCTGCAAGCTGGGGGGCGTCTCCCCGGAGGAGCCCTGGATGCGCCGGGCGCGCCAGGTGATCCTGGACCTTGGCGGCCTGCCGCGCGTCAACGTCTTCACCAAGATCACGCTCGCCCTCTTCGGCCAGTACGAGTGGCGGGGCATTCCCTGCATGCCGCCCGAGATCATGCTCCTGCCGCCACGGGCTCCCTTCAGCATCTATCAGATTTCGTACTGGTCCAGGACGGTGCTGGTCCCCCTCCTGATCCTGTTCCACTACCGGCCGGTCCATCCCGTGCCGCTGCCCCTTGGCCTGGACGAACTGTACCGGGGAGGCCGCGGTGCGGTGGGGGCGAGTCACCCGCGCCCCACCGGTCTTCTGAACTTCAAGAACGCCTTTCTTTTCCTGGATCGCATCCTCCATTTCTACGACCGATACCATCCGGGACGCTCGCGGCACGCCGCCCTTCGCCGGGCGGAGACCTGGCTTATCCCCCGCCTGAAGGCGCCGGGAGGCCTGGGGGGCATCTACCCGGCCATGGCCAACGCCATCCTGGCGCTCCGCTGCCTCGGCTATCCCGACGGGGATCCCCTCTTGGAGCAGAGCGTCGCCGCCGTCGAGGCGCTGGTCGTGGAGGGACCCGACCGGGTTCAGGTGCAGCCCTGCCCCTCGCCGGTCTGGGATACGGTGCTGGCCATCCAGGCGCTGCTGGAGGCGGGGCTGCCGGCCGACGACCCCTCCCTGGTGCGGGCCGGGACCTGGCTGCTCACGCGGCAAGTGAGCGTGCCGGGGGACTGGCAGATCGCCCGTCCGGACCTCGAACCTGGTGGCTGGCCGTTTCAGTTCACCAACGATTTCTACCCCGACACCGACGACACGGCGGTGGCCCTCATGGCGCTTTCGCGCCTGCGCCTTCCGGACCGGGAGGGGCAGGCGGCGGCGATCCGGCGGGGGCTTGCCTGGCTCCTCGGCATGCAGGGGGAAGATGGCGGCTGGGGCTCCTTCGATGCCGACAACAACCGCGCCTGGCTGAATAACATTCCTTTCGCGGACCACGGGGCGCTGCTCGACCCCAGCACCGAGGACCTCGCGGGGCGCGCCCTGGACGCCATGGGGCACCTCGGCTATGGCTCCGACTTCCCGCCGGCTCGCCGGGCCATCCGCTTCCTCCGGGCGACCCAGGTGCCGGGCGGGGGCTGGTCCGGCCGGTGGGGGGTGAACTACATCTACGGAACCTGGTCGGTGATCCGGGGCCTGAGAGCCATCGGCGAGCCGCTGGATCAGCCCTACGTGCAGCAGGCGCTAGACTGGCTGGATGGGGTGCAGAACCCCGATGGGGGATGGGGGGAGTCCTGCGAGTCCTATGCTGACCCTGCCCTGGCTGGGACCGGGGAGAGCAGTCCGAGCCAGACGGCCTGGGCCCTGATGGCCCTCGTGGACGGTGGCCGGGCCCGGGGAGAGGCGGCCGCGCGAGGAGCCGCCTACCTCCTGCGAACGCAAGGGAAGGACGGGCGGTGGACCGACCCGGTCTTCAACGGGACTGGCTTCCCCCGGGTCTTCTACCTCCGGTACCACCTGTACCCGACCACCTTCCCCCTCTGGGCCCTCGCGGCCTACCGGAACGCCCTGCGGGGGGCGGGCTGATGGAGGCGCTCCAGCTCGTCTGGGGGACCCTGCTCCTGCGCCCCTACGTCTTCCTCTTCCTGGGCGCTGCCCTCGTGGCCGCGGCGGCGGAGCAGGGCCTCCGGCAGGCGCTCCGGTTCGCGGGGATCGTGTGGACGACGGCCTTCCTGGCGGAGTTCGCCTCCACCCGGATCGGGGTGCCGTTCGGCTATTACGAGTACACCGGCGCCACCCGGGGGCAGGAGCTGTACCTGAGCAATGTCCCGGTGATGGATTCCCTCTCCTTTATCTTTCTGGCGTACGGGGCTGCCGGCCTGGCCCGGCTGTACCGGGCACCACGGGGGACGGGGCTCGGGGCCTGGCGGAAGGATCTTCCCCCCCTGTTCCCGGCCGGGGGGGCGATGCAGGCGGTTCTGCTGGGGGCGGTCCTCTTCATGCTGGCCGACGTCGTCATTGACCCGGTGGCCCTCCAGGGTGAGCGCTGGTTCCTGGGGCAGATCTACCGCTACCCCGGGGGCGGCATCTACTTCGGGGTGCCGCTCGCGAACTTTGCCGGCTGGTTCCTGGTGGGGTTGGTCGGTCTCGGCCTCAACGCCTGGTGCGATCGCCGCGCCGGCTGTCCCGCCCCGCCTGACTGGGCCGGCACGTGGCCGTATCGGGGCTTGTACGGGCCCGCCCTGCTCGGTCTTGTCCTCGCGTTCAACCTGGCCGTCACCGCCGGCATCGGCGCGTGGCGGCTCTTCGCCGTGAGCGCTGCGGTGACCGGATGCGTGGCTCTCATTGCTGCATCACGCCTGCGGATTTCCGCGCCTCGCGTCGGAGCGCGGCCCGCCGCGGCGGCACTCAGCCAGACGGGATGGGAGGTGTGGCGATGAGCGTCCCGCTCAGCCAGAAAGTGGCCGTCATGCGGTATCTGGCCAGGATGCGGAGGAACGGCACGGAGAAGTTCCCCTGGGTCCTGATGCTGGAGCCTACCCACCGCTGCAACGTCTCTTGCGATGGGTGTGGCCGGATCCGGGAGTACGCCGACACCATGCACCTGAACATGAGCCTGGAGGAGTGCCTGGCCGCCGTGGACGAGTGCCCCGCCCCCGTCGTCTCCATCTGCGGCGGGGAGCCGACCATCTATCCCCACATCGCGGACCTGGTGAGCGGCTGCGTCGCCCGGGGGCGCTTCGTCTACCTCTGCACCAACGCGCTCACCCTGAAGCGGACGCTGGACCGCTACCCGAAGGACGAGCATTTGATTCTCAATATCCACCTGGACGGGCTGGCCAAGACGCACGACATGGTCATGAATCTCCCCGGGGCCTTCCAGCGGGCGACGGAGGCCCTGATCGCCGCCAAGGAGGCCGGGTACCGGGTCTGCACCAACACCACGGTCTTCAAGGAATCGGACCCCCAGGAGGTGATCGCGCTCTGCCGATACCTCCAGGGCCTGGGCGTGGAGGCGATGCTCCTCTCGCCGGGGTTCTCCTACACGGCCGTGAAGGCCGACATCTTCCTCGGGCGGGAGAAGATCAAGGAGACCTTCCGGATCATCTGGGAGGGAGTGAAAGACCTCAGCCTGGGGAATACCCCCGTCTACTGGGACTTCCTCCGGGGGGAGAAGGAGTTGGACTGCACCGCCTGGGCGAACCCCACCCGCAACCCGAACGGCTGGAAGGGGCCCTGCTACCTCATCACTGACGCCCACCACAAGACCTTCCAGGACCTCATCCGGAACACGCCCTGGGAGAAGTACGGGACGGGGCGGGACCCCCGCTGCGCCCAGTGCATGGTCCACTGCGGGTATGAGGCCAGCGCGATCCAGGCGGCGGGCGAGAGCCTGAAGGATACCTGGAAGATGTTCAAGTGGAGCTTCCTCTCCTAGGGGGAGGCTCCGGCCCGACCGTCCTCCTCTGCGCGGCGACGGCCTTCGAGGCCCGCCTCCTGGCCCGGTCGGTCGGCCTCGCCCCGGGGCAGCGGCCGGAGCCGCACCCGGGCCCGCGGGTCGTCCTGGTCTGTGTGGGAGTGGGAGCGACCCGCCTGCCCGTCCTACCTCCCCCCGGAGTGCCGAGTTCCCTCAGCGCGTTGCTGGGCGTGGGGCTGTGCGGCGGGCTCGCCCCTGCGGCGGCGCCCGGGACGGTGGTGGTGGCCACGGCGGTCCAGGAGGCGGGAGGGGGAAGCCGCCCCTGCCACCCCGGCTGGGCGGCGCTGTCGCGGCGGGCCGCGGCAGGCGCGGGCGTGCCGGTCCTCGCGGGCCCGGTCCTCTGGAGCCCCCGCTTGCTCCTGGTCCCGGAGGAGAAGGCGTCCGCAGCCGCGACGGGGGCGGTGGCGGTGGACATGGAGAGCGGGCCCCTCCTGCGCCTCGCGGCCGGACGGGGGCTTCCCTTCGCCTCGATCCGCGCGGTGCTGGATGGACCGGGGGACCGGCTGCCGGCGGCCCTCCCTGGCCTCCTCGGGCCCGACGGGGAGGTCGGGGGCGGGCGCCTCCTGGCGCTTGCCCTGCGGAGGCCGGTTCAGGCCCTCACCCTCGTTGCCCTGGCCGGCCGGGGCCGGCGGGCCCTCGGCGCCCTCGGGAAGGTCCTGGAGACCGTTCTGGCCGAGCCGGAGCCCTGAGGGAGGAAGGCGGACTACCGTGGACTGGGAGACGCACATCGTCCTGGCCGGAAAAATGCTGGAGGCCTGCGCCCTCCCGAAAGGCGCGGCGATCTATTCCGTCCTGCCGGTCATTGATATCGAGCCGATCCACTACCACCGGCAGTACGCTCACCTCCTGGCCAACCAGCCCCTGATGGTGGAGATCGCCTGTGAGATCTTTGCCACGCCGGAGTGCCGGGCCCGGAACTTCCCCGCCCTGAGGCAGCGGATGGCTGCCGTGGTGGCCGACCTGGATTTGGGCGCCGCGCGCGTCCAGGCGGATCCCGCCGCCTTGCACTTCGAGCGGCTGGAGGCCCGGAACCGGGCCTACTTCACCCGCCGCATCGCCGAGGAGGCGGAGCACTTTATTACCGGAGAGCTGGCCGGCGCCGTGGAGGTCCTGGGGCCGGAGGCGTCCGGAATCAGCACCGACCGGCTGGCGGCCTCTCTGAGTTTAGTAAGCCACACCTACTTCGACACGTTTAATAATCCGGTGGGGGTCTTCATCCCGCTGGCGGCCAACTACTCGGCCCACTGGGACCTCTTCGGGAGCATTGACTACCTCGAGTACAAGGCCAGCTTCTACCACCCGGACATGATCCGCCCGTTCCGCCGCGCGATGGATGAGAGCGACGTCTGGCGCCGGGCCCTGCCGGCGGAGGAGAAGGATGAGCGCGAGACCCGCGGCCCGCAGGCAGCGGAGGCGTGCCGTTCCTACAGCGGGGCCGCCCTCATCAAGGCGATGATCCAGCGGCTGGGGGCGCTGGCCCCGGGCATCTCCCCCGGGAGCGTGGAGTTGGCGATCCGGAACTTCCTCGCCACGCTCGGCCTCAGGCAGATCGTCCCGGCCGACCGGGAACTCCGGTTCTGCCGGACTCTTGAGGCCGAGATGAAGGAGCGAATCCGGGCCCTCTTCCCCCGGAACTAGCCTGGCGGAGTCTTCATGGACCTCACCACCCACCTGCTCCTGGCCGACCACCTCCTCGAGGCCTGTGGCCTCCCCGGCGGGGGGGCTGTGTACGCGGTTCTCCCGGAGATGGACGTGAAGCCGGCGCACTACCACCGGCAGTTCGCCAACATCCTGCTCTACCAGCCCACGATCATTGACGCGGCCATCGAGATCCTGAGACGCCCCGAGGCGGCCACCCGCGATTTCGCCGCCCTCCGGGCCGCCCTGGCCCCCGCTCTGGCCGACCTGACGGCCGAGGTGGCCCGCCTCCGGGCGGACCGGACGGCCGAGAAGGCGGCGGTGCGGGAGGCTTTGAACCGCCACTACTGCGTGACCCGCCTCACCGAGGAGCTGGAGAGATTCTTCACCGAACTGGACCGGGCGGTTCCCTCCCTCGGCCCGGGGATCCTGGAGGTGAGTACCGATCGCATGGCAGCGGCGGTGGCCTTTCTGAGTCATACGTACTTCCTCACCTACACCTACCCGCCCATGCCGTTCCTCCCCTTCTCCCCCATGGCCGCCCAGCAGATCGCGTTCGTGGAAGCCGTGGACTACTTCGAGTTCACAGGGATCTTCGCCCGTCCCGGCCACCCGGAGGCGGAGGCGTTCCGGCGGACCATCCTGGAGGCACCGGACCTTTGGGATCTCGCGGTCCCGGTAGCCGACGAGCCCGACCCGGTCATCCGGCGCAGGATGCTGGAGCAGAACCGCAAGCCCCTGCAGCCGGTGGCCCTGGTGAAGGCCATGATCGAACGGCTCGGCGCGCTCTGCCCCGGCATCGAGCACGCCGCCGTGGAGAAGGGGGTCCAGCTCTACCTCCGGTATCTCGGCTGCGTGCAGGTCGTCCACGCCGACCGGGAGCACCGGTTCCTGCGCCGCCTGGAGGGGGGGATCCTGCGGGCGGCGGCCGGCCGCTTCGGGCGGGGGGGGCGGGCATGAGCGTCCCGGGCGCGGCCTTCGTGGGCGAGCTGAAGCGCCACGGGTTTGACTTCTTCACCGGCGTTCCCTGCTCGTTCCTGACGGCGATCCTCGATCGCCTGCAAGCGGAGGGGTACCGCGCGGCGGTCCGGGAGGATGTGGCGATTGGCCTGGCCGCCGGGGCCTACCTGGCGGGGCGGCGGCCCGTCGTCCTGATGCAGAACTCGGGGCTGGGAGTCTCGCTGAACGCCCTGGCTTCCCTCAACCTCATCTACAGGATCCCGGTGCTCCTGGTTATCAGCCTGCGGGGCTATCAAATAGTAGATGCGCCGGAGCACTGGGTCATGGGGGAGATCACCACCCGCCTCCTGGAGACCGTGAAGATCCCGTACCGGATCGTGGGGGAGAGCACCTACGTGGATGACTGTGCCGCCATGGCGGCCGTCTACCAGGAGGAGCGGCTTCCGGCCGCCCTCCTGATCCGGAAGGGGGCGGTGGCGTGACCCGCGCTGAGGCCATTGCCGCCGTCTCCGCCTGCCTCACCGATGAGGTCGTGGTCCACGCCAACGGGGCCATCTGCCGGGAGTCGTTCGCCAGTGGGGATCGGCCCGGCAACTTCTACATGATCGGCTCCATGGGGCTGGCTGCGTCCATCGGCCTCGGAGTGGCGCTTGCCCGGCCGGAGAAACGGGTGGTCATCTTCGACGGGGACGGGAATGTTTTCATGGCCCTCGGCACGTTGGCCATGGTGGCCGCCGAGGGCCCGAGGAAGTTCCTGCACCTGGTCTTCGACAACGGGACCTACGGCTCCACCGGAAGCCAGCCCACCCACTCGCGGCAGGTGCCGCTGGAGGAGGTGGCGCGGGGCTGCGGATACCGGCGGGCCCTCCGGGTGACCGAGCGGGGGCCCCTCGTGGCAGCCGTCCGGGAGCTCCAGGGGGAGTCCGGGCCGACCTTCCTATTGGTGGAGGTGAGCCCGGAGGAGTCGGTGGGGCTCCCTCGGATCCCGCTCCCCCCGGAGGCGATCAGTGATCGCCTCCGGGGCTACCTGGCTGGGGGGTAGGGAGGGGTGGTCACGCTCGCGCTGGCGAAGCCGGAGTGCCTGACCCTGCGGCTCTCTCGCCCGGTGACGCGCCTGCTCCTCCGGACCCCTCTCACGCCGAACCAGGTTACGGCTCTCAATCTCCTGGTGGGCCTGGCCGCCCTGGGTGGCTTCGCCATGGGTGGGATCGGGGGGGGCGTGGCGGGGGCGCTCCTCCTCCAGGTCTATTACATCCTTGACCATTGCGACGGAGAGATGGCCCGGGCCCGAGGACTGACGAGCCCGTCCGGGTTCTGGTTCGACCGCGGGGTGGATCTCCTGGTCCACGCCCTCCTGTTCCCGGCCCTGGCTTTGATGGAGAGCCGGAGGACCGGAGAGGTGATCCCCCTTTGGCTGGGCGGGATCGCCGCCGCCGCCATCGCGGCGATCTTCGGCGTCTTCGCGGGGCAGCGCCTCGGGACCGTAGCCGTGCCCACCAGCGCGACGGGCCGGGCGCCGCGGCTCCGGCGCACCCTCCAGTGGTTGGCGGCAGGGGATTTCTCCCTCCTGGTCCTCCTGGTGATCCTGCTGGACCTCACGCGGCCGCTCCTGTGGGCCGCGGCCGGGGGGGCGCCACTCTACCTGGCGGCCATCTTCCTCTTGGGGCTGGAGGACCCGGGCGGATGAGGGGGGTGAAGGGGGCGCTCCTGCTCCTGGGTCTCACCCTCCTCGGGCTCATCCTGTGGCGGGTCGGCCCCGGCGCGGTGGTGGGAGCGCTCCGGCCCATCGGCTGGGGAGTCCCCGTCCTGATCCTGGCCTACCTCCCCGTCTGGATCCTGGACACCCTCGGCTGGAAGTTTGCCTTCCCGGCCGGGTCTCCCCGGGTCCCCTTGCTGCGCCTCCTTCGGATCCGACTGACCGGGGAGGTGTTCAATGTCCTCACGCCGACCCTGGACCTCGGCGGGGAGGCGGTGAAGGCCTTGCTCCTGACGCGGGAGGGGGTCCCGAGGGTGCAGGCGCTTGCCTCCGTGGTGGTCGCCAAGACGAGCCTGGCCGTGGCGGAGGTTCTGTTCCTTCTCGCCGGCATGGGGGTGGCCACACAGGTTTTCGCCCTCCCGGCATCCCTGCAACGGGGCTTGGGACTCACGCTCCTCCTGGGGGGCGTGGGCGTGGGGAGCTTTCTTCTCTTGCAGCGGCGGGGCCTCTTCGGGTGGTTTGCGCGGCTCTCGCAGCGCCTCGGCCTGGCCCGCCGGTTCTGGCGGGAGCAGGCGCCAGCCGTGGCCGCCCTCGACGAGGCCCTGCGGGCCTACTACGCCCGCCCGGGCCGCGGCGCCCTGTCTGCGGGCTTCCACCTCATGGGCTGGCTGGCCGGGGTAGCCGAGATCGCCCTCATCCTCTGGTTCCTGGACCTGCCGGTCACGGCGGCCTCCGCGCTGGCCCTCGAGGCGGGCCACCAGCTCAGCCGCGCCGCCGCCTTCTTCATCCCGGCCAAGCTCGGGGCGCAGGAGGGGGGAAGCCTCATCCTTTTCTCGGCGCTGGGGTTCCCGGCGGCGCTGGGCGTGGCGGTGAGCCTGCTGCGGCGGGTCCGGGAGCTGGCCTGGGTCGCCCTGGGCCTCCTCCTGCTGGCCGGGGGAGGCGGAGGGGGGCTTCCCCTCGGGGAGCTGGGGCAGTCGTGAGGGCGGTCGTTCTGGCGGCAGGGATAGGGAACCGCCTGGGGGAGCTGGGGCAGGGGCAGCCCAAGTGCCTCCTTCGGTTCGGCGGGGAGACGCTGCTCAGCCGGATGGTCCGGGACCTGGCCGCGCTCGATCTGGAACCGGTCCTGGTGGTGGGGTTTCTGGCAGAGTTGGTCCAGGTGGAGCTGCGGGTCGCCTGCCCAAGCATCCCGGTCCGCATTGTCCACAATCCGGCCTACGAGGCGGGGAACCTCGTCTCGGCCTGGGAGGCCCGGGAGCATCTGGTGGGGCCGGTGCTCTTGATGGATGCCGATGTTCTCTACCACCCGGAGGTCCTGCGCCGGCTGGTGGCCTCGCCCCATGCGAACTGTTTCCTCCTGGACCGGGACTTCGAGGCCGGGGAGGAGCCGACCCACGTGGCGGTGGACGGCGGGCGCGTGACGGACTTCCGCCGCAACATCCGGGAGCCCCACGAGACGGTCGGGGAATCGGTGGGGTTCTTCAAGTTATCGGCGGGGGCGGCGGCGGACCTCGTCCGGACGATGGGGGGCCTGGTGGCCCGCGGGAGCCGGGGGGGTTCCTACGACGACGCCCTGCGGGATATCTTGCCGCGCCACCGCTTCGGCGCCGAGGACGTGACCGGGCTGCCCTGGGTCGAGATTGATTTTCCCGAAGATGTTGCCGCGGCGGCGCGTCTGTACCCCGAGGGGGACGCCGCCCGCGCTGGAGCCCGGCGATGAGAGAGTTCGTCCTGCTCAACCCCGGCCCGGCCAACACCACCGAGACGGTCCGCCAGGCGCTGGTGACGCCGGACCTCTGCCACCGGGAGGCGGAGTTCTTCGCGGTCATGCGGGAAGTCCGGGAAGAGCTGACCCGGCTGGCTGGGGGGGAGGGGACCCACCGGACCGTGGTCCTGACCGGCTCCGGCACGGCGGCGCTGGAGGCGACGATCTGCTCCGTTCTCGAGGAGGGGCGGGCCCTGCTCGTCATAGACAACGGCGTCTACGGCGACCGGATGCGCCGGATGGCCGAGGCCCACCGGATTCCCCATTGTGTCTTGAAGACCGAGTGGACGGAGCCTCCTCGCCTTGCCGACCTGGACGCGGCCCTCGGCGCCCACCCCGAGGTGAGCCATGTGGCGGTGGTGCACCATGAAACCACCACGGGCCTGCTCAACCCGCTGCGTGCCATTGGAGAACTCGTCGCCCGCCACCGGCGGAGCCTCATCGTGGACGCCATGTCTTCCTTCGTGGGGGAGCCGCTGGACGTACAGGCAGACCGGATCGCATTCCTGGTGAGCAGCGGGAGCAAGTGCCTCCAGGCGATGCCCGGCCTCAGCTTCGTGATCGGCGAACAATCCGCCCTGGAGGCCCTGCGGGACCGCCGGCCCCGGAGTGTCTCCCTCGATCTCGGGACCCATTTCGCCCTCCAGGAGCGGGACGACACCCCCTTCACGCCTGCCGTCCAGCTCTTCTTCGCCCTCCGTCAGGCCCTCCGGGAACTGCGGGCCGAGACCATGGCTGCCCGGCAGCACCGCTACCGGGAGTGCGCCCGGCGCCTCCGGGACGGGATGGAGGCGTTGGGGTTCCAGATCCTGGTTCCCCCGCAGCACCGATCCAGCACCCTGACCACCTTCCGGCTGCCGCAGGGTCTCACCTACCCGGAGCTGCACGATGCCCTCAAGGCCCGGGGTTTTATCATCTATGCTGGCCAGGGGCGCCTTCGGGAGCACGCCTTCCGGATCGCCAACATGGGCACCCTCACCCCCGCGGACATGGACCGGGTCCTGGCAGCGTTTCGGGAGGTCCTGGCCGAGCGCGGGATGCAACGGGTAACCGTCTGAGGGGGACAACAGTGGTTTCCTCCCGGTTCTTTCCGATTCGCCTCGGGGCCATGGGCCTCGCGGTCTCCTGGGTGCTTGCGGGGGCGGCGCCGGCCGTGGCCTCCCCGTCGCCCTCGGCCGCTGTGCGCGCGCTCATCGAGGACGTCCAGGGGGTCCTGGACGACCCGGCGCTCGAGGGACCGGAGAAGAAGGAGACCCGAGAAGGGAAGATCCGGGAGCTGCTCACGGCCCGGTTTCACCTCGGCGCCATGGCGGCCGAGGCATTGGGGGAGCACCTCGCTGCCCGGACGCCCGGAGAGCGGCAGGAGTTCACCCGGCTCTTCGGCGACCTCTTCACCCGGGCCTACACCCGCCTGGTGGTCACCTTTCTGGCGCAGGCGGCGATGGAGTACGGAGCGGAAGAGATCCGGGACGCGACGGCCACCGTGCAGACCGACGTCGTCAACCGGCGCGGGGAACGCCTTCCCGTGGCCTACCGGCTGGAGCGGGCGGGGGAGGCCTGGGAGCTGCGGGACGTGGTCATTGATGGCGTCAGCATCGTGGAGAACTACCGGGTGCAGTTCCACAAGATCATCGCGGCCTCATCCTACGAGAACCTGGTCAAGCGGCTGCGCGCGAAGCGGGAGGAGGTGAGCGCCGGTAGCGCGCCCCCGCGCTAGGCGGCGCCCCGGCCGCGGGATCCGCCGCCTCCCCCTCCTGCCAGGCGCCGGGAGGGAACCAATGGTAACGATGCGAAGGCTCGATCCGTGGGGGATCCTCCCCACCGCCGGCCTCTGGCTCCTCCTGCTGGTTGTCCCCGCAGCGGGGGAGGAGGCGGTCCGGCTCACCCTGGACGACGCGATCCGGCGAGCCCTGGCGAGGAGCGGCGAGGTCCGCGGCGCCACCTTCGGCCTGGAGGCGGCGCGGAGCCGGGTGGCCCAGGCGGATGCCGGCCGCTACCCCCAGCTCGAATTCACAGCGCTCACCGGCCCCTCCCCCCGGGCGCGGGGGGACCAGGTCTCCTCCCCCGACAGCACCAGCAGTCCGGACGTCACCGGCATCTTCGGCCGAGCCGACTTCACCATCACCCAGCCTCTCTATACCTTCGGGCGGCTGACGGCGCTCAGGGCGGCGGCGCGGGAGGGGGCGGCGGCAACCGAGGCGGAGGTCCGGGAGCGGGAGGCGGTGACCGCGCTCCGGGTCAAGACGACCTACTACGGCCTGCTGCTGGCCCGCGACCTCAAGGCGCTCATCGGGGACCTGCAAGATCAGCTCCGGAGCGCCCGGGAGAAGGTGGAGCGACAGCTCCGGGCCCGGGCGGCCGGCGTGGACCAGATTGATCTTTTCAAGCTCCAGACGTTCGAGGCGGAACTCGAGCGGGCCCTCTTGGAGCTCACGCGGCAGGAGGCGGTGGCGGCGGACGCGCTGGCCGTCCTCGCCGGGCTGCCTTCGGGGCAGCGGGCCGAGCCGGCCGAGGAGCGCCTCCTG
>JAKEHP010000333.1 GCA_022614955.1 Candidatus Methylomirabilota bacterium | reverse complement strand
CTGATGCCCTGGACCAGTACTTCCTCCGCCATCCGGACCAGTTCTTCTCGCGGGGCTTCGAGCCAGCCATCGTGGACCCGGGGAACCGGCAGATCCTCCAGGCGCACCTCACGGCGGCCGCGGCCGAGTTGCCGCTCGTCCCCGACGAGCCCGCATTCGCCGGGCTCGACCTCAAGCCGGCGCTGGAGGCACTCCTCCGAGACGGGCGCCTGGCCCAGAGCGCCTCGGGGACGGAGTACTACAGCCGGGCCCGCTACCCGCAGCGGCTGATCAGCATCCGGAGCATCGGGGAGGCCTTCCCGATCCTGGACGAGCGGGATCGCTCCATCGGGACCGTGGATGGGTTCCGGGCCCTGACCGAGTGCCATCCGGGCGCCCTCTACCTCCACCAGGGGCGGCAGTACGAGATCCTGAGCCTGGACTTGGCGCAGAAGAGGGTGCGGGCGGCGCTCGTCGAGGCCGACTACTATACCCAGGCCCTCACGGAGAAGGACACCGAGGTCCTGGAGGTCCTGGCCACGCGGCAGATCCCGGGCTGCCGGGCCCGCCTGGGGCGCCTGAAGGTGACGACCCGCGTGACCGGCTACGAGAAGCGGCGGATCCGCGGCCAGGACAAGATCGGCGCCTACCCCCTCGACCTGCCCCCCCAGACCTTTGAGACCGTCGGCCTTTGGCTGGAGCTGCCGGAGGACGCGGCGCGAACGGTGCGGGAAGCCGGGCGGCACTTCATGGGGGCCATCCACGCCGCGGAGCACGCGGCCATCGCGCTGCTCCCCCTTTTCGCCCTCTGCGACCGCCACGACGTCGGGGGAATCTCCACCCCGTTCCACGCCCAGGTCGGGAGCCCGGCCATCTTTATCTATGATGGGACCCCCGGCGGCATCGGGCTCAGCGAGCGTGGCTTCGAGGTGCTGGAGGCGTGGCTCCGCGAGACCGCCGCCCTCCTCCAGGACTGCCCCTGCGAGGAAGGCTGTCCCTCCTGCGTCCAATCCCCGAAGTGCGGCTCCGGGAACAAGCCGCTGGACAAGGTCGGGGCACTCCTGACCATCCGCACCCTGCTGGGCACGGCGGATTTGTCGGCCGGGCCGGGGGAGCCGCTCCCTTCTCTTCCGCACGCCGCGGCTTCAGCTCTTCCGGCCCCGGCCGCACCACGGCAGCCGGCGGGGCGGCAGGGAGCTCTGCCCCCCAAGATCCTGGTGCTGGATGTGGAGACCCAGCGGAGCGCCGAGGAGGTGGGAGGCTGGGAGCACCGGGACAGGATGGGGCTGGCGGTGGCGGTCACCCGCGACCTCGGGACGGGGATCAGCCGCGTCTACCTGGAGCGGGATGCGCCAGCCCTGGTGGCCGACCTGGCCTCGGCCGACCTGGTGGTGGGGTTCAATCTCCGCCGGTTCGACTACGGGGTCCTGCAGCCATACGCCTCGCTCGACTTGAACACCCTCCCCACCCTCGATATGCTGGAGCAGATCCACGGCCGGCTCGGCTTCCGCCTCAGCCTGAGCCACCTGGCCGAAGCAACCCTGCAGACGGCGAAGACGACGGACGGTCTGCAGAGCCTGGCCTGGTGGAAGGCGGGGGAGGTCCAGAAGGTCATCGCCTACTGCACCGCCGACGTGGAGCT
>JAKEHP010000045.1 GCA_022614955.1 Candidatus Methylomirabilota bacterium | reverse complement strand
TGGCCCCCGTGGAATGGGGGATGTTGGGGGTCATGGCGGCCCTCATTGCTGGGGGAACCGTCCTCGCCGTTCGCCCTGGTGCTCTGGAGAATGTCTCCGGTGTCGTCGCGACGTATCTCTCAGCCCTGGGGCGTTCCGTGCGCGAGCTTCTGGTCAGATGAGCAAGTTCTTCAAGGCGCTCGAGCAGGCCGAGCGGGAGCGGGCCCTCCGGGAGCAGGCCCGGCGGCAGGCGGCAGGCCCGACCGAGGCCGCGCCACGCGCGCCGGCAATGCCCCGACAAGACTCACCTCCGGTGCAGAGAGAGGGGGCGGTGGCGCCTCCCCTCGGGGAGGGAATGCGGTCCCCGGAGTCCCAGCCAGCTTCTCAGCTCTCTGGAGAGGCTGCGGACGGAGTGGAGGAGCACCTCGTGAGCCTCCTCACCCCCACCTCGTTCGAGGCCGAGCAGTACCGCGCGCTCCGGCATATGGTGGAGCAACTCCACAAGACTTCCGAACTCTCCATCATCGCTGTTTCTAGCCCGGAGGTCGGGGATGGGAAGACCACCACGGCGATCAATCTGGCAGGGGCCCTGGCTCAAGCTCCCGAGGCCCGAATCCTTCTGGTGGACGCTGACCTGCGCCGGTCCTCCGTAGGGGACCACCTCGGGCTAGGCGACTCCGGCCGGCGCGGTCTCGTGGACGCGATCCTCGCTCCGGGCCTTGCCCTGGATGACGTGGGACGGCATCGCCCCCCGTTCAACCTTTCAGTCCTGCCGGCCGGCCGGCGCCTCGGCGCCCCCTACGAGCTGCTCAAATCGGCGCGATTGGGGGAGCTGTTGGAGGAAGCGCGCCGGCGCTACGACTACGTCGTGCTGGACACCCCACCCCTCGTCCCCTTCCCGGACTGCCGGGTGATCGGGAAATGGGTGGACGGCTTCCTCGTCGTCGTGGCGGCCCACAAGACGCCGCGGAAGCTGCTGGAGGAAGCGCTGAACGTCATGGACCCCGCCAAGATCGTCGGTCTCGTCTTCAACGGTGACGATCGCCAGTTCTCGGGCTATTACTACGCCTACGGCCGGTCCCCCGACGGGGACCGCACCGGCTGGTGGGCCCGGGCGGGAAAGAGGGTCGGCGACTCCCCCCGGCGCCGGCGTTCTTCCCGGCCGGGCGCCGCGCGATAGCCACAATGTGCGGCATCGTCGGATACATCGGTCATCGCGACGCCATCTCCTTCCTGCTCGCGGGTCTGCGCCGCCTGGAGTACCGGGGCTACGACTCTGCCGGGATCGCCACGCTCAACGGGACCCGCCTCGACGTGCGAAAGGCGGTGGGAAAGATCGCCATGCTGGAGGCCTTGATCTCCCCGGCCCCCCCGCGAGGGAACCTCGGGATCGCCCACACGCGCTGGGCAACTCATGGACGCCCGTCGGATGCCAATGCGCACCCCCACATAGACTGCGAAGGCCGACTGGCCATCGTCCATAACGGCATCATCGAGAACTACCGGGAGCTCCGCAAGTCCCTGGCCGCGGAGGGGCATCGCTTTCGCTCCCAGACGGACACGGAGGTCATCGCCCACCTCATCGAGCGCTACCGGGCGAACGGGCTGCCCGAGGCGGTGTGCCGGGCTGCCCGGGACCTGCGGGGTGCCTATGCCGTCGCCTGCATCGCAGGGGATGCCCCGGAGATGCTGGTGGCTGTCCGCTGCGGCAGCTCCCCTCTGGTCATCGGGTTCGGGAACGGAGAGACCTTCCTCGCCTCCGACATCCCGGCTCTCCTCGGGGAGACGCGGGAAATCCTCGTCCTGGAAGAGGGAGAGGTGGCGGTTCTGACCCCGGGAGCGATCGCCCTCCGCACCCTCGAGGGCGTTCCGGTGCGGCGAACGCCCACCACCATCCCGTGGGACGCCGAGGCAGCGGAGAAGGACGGGTATCCCCACTTCATGCTCAAGGAAATCTTCGAGCAGCCCGAGGCGGTGCGGAACACGATGCGGGAACGGGTGGACCTGGAGGCCGGAGAAATTCAGATCCCTGAGCTGGGACTCAAGGATCGGGATCTGGCCGGGCTCAATCGGCTGTGCTTCGTGGCCTGCGGCACGGCCTGGCACGCGGCCCTGGTCGGCAAGTATCTGGTCGAGGCGTTCGCCAGACTGCCGGTGGAGGTGGATATCGCGTCCGAGTTCCGCTATCGCCGGCCCGTCCTGGACGGTCGCGTCCTCACGGTCCCGATCTCCCAGTCGGGGGAGACCGCTGATACGCTGGCGGCGCTGCGCGAGGCCAGGGAACAGGGATCCCGGGCCGTCGCCATCTGCAACGTGGTGGGAAGTTCGGTGGCCCGGGAGGCCGACGGCGTCCTCTACACCCGTGCCGGCATCGAGATCGGTGTCGCTTCGACCAAGGCCTTCACGGCCCAGCTCACCGCGGTCCTCCTCCTTGCCCTCAAGCT
>JAKEHP010000044.1 GCA_022614955.1 Candidatus Methylomirabilota bacterium | reverse complement strand
GGCCTGCCCCCCTCCCCCTGGCGGAGGGAGACCTCCAGGTTCCGGAGGGCCACCGTGCCCTTCTTCTGGAGGTCCCGGACTGTGACCGCCCCATCGGTCAGATCCAGGCGGGAAGGGAGGAGGGGGAGGGAGGCACCAGGTGGCTCAGACTCCCTGGGCGGGGTGGGACGGGGGGCCCCGCCCGCCTTGCTCGCCCCCAGAGTTGTCACGTTCCAGTGCCCGCGGGCGTCCCGAACCAGGGTGAGGCGGGGTGCCTCGAGGATCGCCCGGCTCACTTCCACACGCCCGGTCAGGAGCGGCAGGAAAGCCACCCGGACAGCAACGGCCTTCGCCCGCAGGAACGGCTCGCGGCCGAAGGCCGGGTCTTCCCCGATGCTGAGGTCGGTCGCCTCTGCCCCGAGGCCGGGGAGGATCGTCAGGCGAGCCCCCCCGACGCTCACCGGCCGCCCCAGCGCCTCACCGGCCTTCGCCGCAATCAGGGCGCGATACCGGTTCGCGGGCATGAGGGATGGCACCAGGAGCAGCAGGAGGAGAAGCAAGAGCAGGCCGCCTCCTGCGAGGGCCACCACAATCTTCGTCCGGCGCCCGGCCATCGCCTATTTCCCCGCATCCCGGGCGAGGCGCGCCCGGAGAAGCTCGTTGAGCACCTTCGGGTTCCCCTTCCCGCGGGTCGCCCGCATGGCCTGCCCCACCAGGAAGGTGAAGGACTTCTCCTTCCCGGCCCGAAACTCCGCCACCACCCCCGCGTTCGCGGCGAGGACCTCATCCACGATCCTCGCCAGCTCGTCCGCGTCGGAGATCTGCTCCAGCCCCTCGCGCCTAATGACTTCCGCGACGGTCACCCCGCGGCCCGCGCCCATATCCAACCGATACGCATCAGCAGGAGCTCGTCGCGGCGGGCGATTTTCCTGATAGACCTTCTCAAAAACGGTCTTGGCCGCCGACCCGCTGATCTTGCCCAACCGGACCGCCTCGAGGAGGTCGGCGACGTCCTTCTCCTTGACCGGACTCTGTGTGATCTCGAGCCCATCCCGGTTCAGGAGACCGAGCAGCTCCACCATCACCCAGTTGCTAGCCGCCTTCGGATCCGGGTGAAGGCGAACGACCTCCTCATAGAAGTCCGCGAGCGGGCGGGTCGCCGTGAGGACCCCCGCATCGTAGGCCGGCAGGCCGTACTGGCTCGCGAACCGGGCTTTCCGGGCATCGGGCAGCTCCGGGAGGCTTGCCCTGAGCTCATCGAGCCGGGCCTCCTCCACCACGACCGGCACCAGGTCCGGCTCCGGGAAGTACCGGTAGTCGTGGGCCTCCTCCTTCGAGCGCATGGAGAGGGTGATCCCCTGCTCGGCGTCCCACAGTCGGGTCTCCTGGACGATTCGCTCCCCGGCGTCGAGCCGTTTGATGAGCCGCTGGATCTCGTACTCCAGCGCCCGCTGAACGTTCCGGAAGGAGTTCATGTTCTTGACCTCGGTCTTGACGCCGAGGGCGGTGCTGCCGGACGGACGGACGGACACGTTGGCGTCGCAGCGGAGACTTCCCTCCTCCATGTTCCCATCGCAGATCCCGAGGTACATGAGGATCGCCCGGAGTTTCTTCAGGTAGTCGGCGGCCTCCTCGGGGGAGCGGAGGTCCGGCTCGCTCACGATCTCGATAAGAGGGACGCCGCACCGGTTGAAGTCCACCAGGCTGAAGGCGGCGGCGTCCATCGAACCCGCGTGCACCAGTTTCCCGGCATCCTCCTCCAGGTGGATCCGGCGGATCCCGACCCGCTTCCGGCCCGGCCCGTCCCCGATCTCGATGGAGCCGTGCTGCGCCAGCGGCTGCTCGTATTGCGAAATCTGATAGTTCTTGGGGAGATCGGGGTAGAAGTAGTTCTTTCGGGCGAAGCGCGAGGAGTGGGCGATGGTGCATCCGGTCGCCAGCGCCATCTTGAGGGCGAAGGCCACCGCCTCCCGGTTCAGGACCGGCAG
>JAKEHP010000332.1 GCA_022614955.1 Candidatus Methylomirabilota bacterium | reverse complement strand
GCCCGCCAGGGCGATGAGACAGTTCCGGATGTCCCCAGGCGGAAGGACGCCGTACTGCTCCCGCAGGAGCCCGGAGCTTCCCCCGTCATCCGCCGCCGTGACCACCGCCGTAATCCGGCAATTCGGGGGGAGATGCCGGCGCAGCCCCATCAGGACCACCGGCAACCCGGTTCCGCCCCCGAGGGCCACGACGCGGGAGAGCGGCCGCTCAGGCCACAGACTGGATCCCGGGAGAAGCTGGCTCCGGTACGCGCCCCGGTCGGGGTCGAACTCGACCGCGTATCGCAGCCGGGACCGCCGGACCCGACCGAAGCGATCACGCTCCTCCCGGACCACCACGACGTCGGGCATCACTCCACCGTCACGCTCTTGGCGAGGTTTCGCGGCTGGTCCACGTCGCAGCCCCGCAGGACCCCTAGGTGGTATGCGAGGAGCTGGAGCGGCAGCGCGACCAGCAGAGGCTGGATCCAGTGAAGGGCAGGAGGGATAGGGATGACGATATCAGCCTTGGCTCCGATCTCGCTGTCCCCTGCCGTAGCGACGGCGATGACGATCCCGTCTCGTGCCTTCACTTCTTCAATATTGCTCGCCATTTTTTCGTAGGTGGGCCCCCTCGGGGCGATGGCGACGACGGGCATGCGCGGATCAATCAGAGCGATGGGGCCGTGCTTCATCTCCCCCGCCGGGTAGCCTTCGGCGTGGATGTAAGAGATCTCCTTGAGCTTGAGCGCCCCCTCCAGGGCCAGGGGGTAGTGGATGCCGCGCCCCAGGTAGAGGACGTCCCGGCTCTCGGCGAACCGAGCGGCGACCCCGCGGATCTCCTCGCTTCGCCGGAGCAGGCCGGCCATGAGATCGGGCGTCTCCCACAACCCCTTGATCACCTGGCGGACCAGCGCGCGATCGGCCAGGCCCCGCGCCAGGCCAAGCTTGAGGGCAAGGAGGAGGACCGCGGTGAGCTGGGCCGTGAAGGCCTTGGTCGAAGCGACACCGATCTCGATGCCGGCACGGGTGTAGAGGACACCGTCGGCCTCCCGGGCCACCGAGCTTCCCACGACGTTGCAGATGGCGACCGCCCGGGATCCCTGTTCCCGGGCCTCGCGCAGCGCAGCCAGCGTATCGGCGGTCTCGCCCGACTGGGAGATCGGGACCGTGAGGACGCGGCCGTCCAAGACGGGTCGGCGATAGCGGAACTCTGAGGCGATATCCACCTC
>JAKEHP010000331.1 GCA_022614955.1 Candidatus Methylomirabilota bacterium | reverse complement strand
GCTCCTGTCCCCGAAAGGTCTGGTCGCGTGGCGCCGGTAGGAGCAGCGGAGACCGCGGTGCATCCGCGGCCGGCCTCGGGTCAGGGCCATGCGGACGACAGCGGGTTCTGTCGTGTGGCTCTTCCCCTGGTCTCTCGAACCTTCGCGCTCTCGATCCGCCTGCTGCCGGGTCGCCTGGAATACCCGGTCCTGATCGCGTACCTGCTCTGTCGCGTGGCCGACACCATCGAGGATGGCACCCACCTCGCTCCCGCGGAGAAACAGGCGCTGCTCAGGCACCTGAGCAGTTGTCTGGGGGACGGGGCCGCGGAGCGCTGGACCGGCGGGACCGCCTTCGCCGTGACTCCGGGTGACGAGGCCAGGCTGGCGCGGGAGGCGGCCCGGGTCCTCCGCGAGTTCAACCGCCTGCCGGAGACGGTGCGGGCGGCGGTGAGACCCTGGGTTCAAGAGATGTGCGCTGGCATGGCGGAGTTCATCGGCAGGGGCGCGAGCTGTCCCACCGCTCCAGCCGTGTTCGGTACCGTAGGTGACCTGGAGCGGTACTGTTACTATGTCGCCGGAACCGTGGGGCGGCTTCTCACCGGATTGTTCCAGCTGGAGACCCCGGGGCTGGACCGGGCGGCCGCGGCCGCGATTGGATCATTGGGAGAGAGCTTCGGGCTGGGCCTTCAGCTCACCAACATCGTCAAGGACGTCCATGACGACCGGGAGCGAGGGCTGATCTACATCCCATGGGAGGTGTGCCGGCAGCACGGCATCACCCCCCAACAGCTGTTCGCTCCCGAGCACCGCACGGCGGCGGGACGGGTCGTCTCGTCCCTCATGGACCGGGCGCGAGCCCACCTCGAGGATGGTCTGGCGTATTGCGTGGCTCTCCCTTCCACTCAGTACCGGATTCGGCTCTTCTGCCTCAGCGCCCTCTATTTCGCGGCGAGAACCCTGAGGCGTGCCGCGGCCGATCCGCTGCTCCTCGAGCCCCGGCACAAGGTGAAGATCACCCGCCCGGAGGTGTACCGGACCTTGGCGGTGACGGCGCTCGCGGCACCCAGTGACACTCTCATCCGGCGCTACTACCGGGCCCTGGCCGACACCTGACGTCCTTCCACGGCAGCCCCCCTCATCCCCCGATCCGCGGCCTCTTCCGGACCGATGCGCGGGCGCGGGCGGCGTACGCCGAGGGCGCGGGGATCTACCGGATTCTTCCCGCGGGAGTCTGCCGACCCACCGACCGGGAGGATCTCATCGGGTTGGTCCGCTGGGCCGCGGAGCACGGGGTGGCACTGGTGCCGCGGGGAGCCGGCAGCGCGATGGGGGGCGGGAACGTGGGCGACGGCGTGATCGTCGATCTCACCGGCCTGCCCCACCGTCTCGAGCTCTCACCGGCGGGCCGGAGCGCGGTCACCAGCGCACCGGTGACCCTCGCGGAGCTGACCACGGCGGCGGACCAGAAGGGGCTTCGACTCCCACCGGACCCCTCGAGTGGCCGCTGGGCCACGGCTTCAAGGGTCTGGCCGCGGGCCGCGAGGATTTCGC
>JAKEHP010000330.1 GCA_022614955.1 Candidatus Methylomirabilota bacterium | reverse complement strand
GGATTCCCGTTGACAACGCCTGCCCCCTTCACTAGGCTGCCCGCCAGCGTTTTGGAGAGGCGCGTGCCCGACATTCACCTCCCGTTGACCGGCGTCCGGGTCCTCGATCTCACCCGTGTCCTGGCCGGTCCCTTCGCGACCCGCCTCCTCGCCGACCTCGGGGCCGAGGTCATCAAGGTGGAGAAGCCGGGGCAGGGGGACCCGGGCCGGGATGCAAAGGGCCCGGCCTGGACCGCCCGGGGCGGGAGCCCCCTCTTCCTCGACTTCAACCGGAACAAGCGGAGTCTGACGCTGAACCTGAAGGCGGAAGAGGCGCGTGTCGTGTTCCGGCGGCTGGCGGCTGCCGCCGATGTCGTCGTTGAGAACTTCCGCCCCGATGTCATGGAGGGCCTGGGCCTGGGGCCGGAGGCCCTCCGGGCGGAGAATCCCCGGCTCATTTATTGCAGTCTCTCGGGATTCGGACGGGATGGCCCCTACCGGCGCCGCCCGGCCTATGACCAGATCGCGCAGGGGATGGCGGGTCTGATGAGCGTCACGGGGGATCCCCGGGGGGAGCCTATGAGCGTCGGCACCTCGATCGCCGACTCCATCGCCGGCATCTATGCCGCCTTCGGGATCGTCACGGCCCTCTTCGACCGGGCCCGGACCGGGATCGGGCAGGAGGTCCAGACCTCTCTCCTGGAGGGGCTCATCTCCTGTCTCTCCTGGCGGGCCCACGAGTGGCTGGGCCTGGGGGAGGTGAGCCCCCGGACCGGCAACCACCTGGGGGTGGGCGCGCCCTCCGGCACCTTTCGGGTGAAGGACGGCTATCTCAACATCGCCGCCCACTTCGATGCGCAATGGGAGCGCCTGTGCCGGGCGCTGGGGCTGGAGGAGTTGCTCCGGGAGCCGGGCCTGGCGACGATCCCTGGCCGGCTGGCGGCGCGCGACCGGCTCACCGGGCTCATCACGGAGCGGCTCCAGGCCCGCACGGTAGCGGAGTGGGTCGAGATCCTCAACGACGTGGGCGTCCCCTGCGGGCCTATCCTCCGGATGGACGAGGTCTTCGCGGATCCGCAGGTCCGGCACCGGGAGATGGAACTCCGGATGGAGCACCCGAAGGCCGGAACAGTCCGGATGCTGGGGTTCCCCGTCAAGTTCACCCGGGGGAGCGGCGCGCTCCGGCGTCCGGCGCCCCTTCTGGGGGAGCACACCGAGGAGATCCTGCGAGAGGCCGGCTACGGTCCCGAGGAGATCACCGGCCTGCGGGCGCGCGGCGTCATCTAGGAGTTAGGAGTAGGGACGGGGCGGGAAGCGAGCGCGCCGGGAGGGGCCCTGGCGTCGACGGAGGAAGGCATGGGCAGACTACGGTCCTTTGGGCTGGTGGGGGCGGGATTCCTGGGGGCGGTTCTGCTCGTGGGGCCGGCTGTCCCGGACGAGCCGTGCGGCGTCGTCTACCCCCACATCAAGGACAGCCAGCTCAAGGTCGCGCCGGTCGGGCAGACCGCCGAGCGCATGCAGGCCAGGCTCCAGAACACCGACCCGTCCATCACGGCCAGGAACACCACCGTCCTGGTTACGTTCTGGAATGCAGCTAACCAGGTCATCGATAGCACCTGCGTCCGCCTGGGAGATGTCCGGCCGGGGGAGGAGGTGGAGTTCGAGGTCGTGAAGCCGGCCGGAGCCGCCCGGATGACCGCGGGGGCCCAGTCCACCTGGGACCGCTGACGCCGCTCCGCCCCCGCCCCGCCTCCTTTCCCTCCACCCTAACCCCAGCCATCCTACTGCCAGGCGCCGCCCCACCTCGAGCGCCGCCGCAACTCCCCCGGAACCTTCCCCGAGGATGAGGATCGGGATTGCCGCCATGCCTCCCGTGAGGGCCGCGGGCGGAGCCGAACGGCTGCCGGGCGTATCGCGGGCAGGAGGAGCCGCTACTCGGCCTGGTAGCGCGCCTGCCAGCGGAGGAGGCGTCGCTCCAGCATCTGGATGCCGAGGGCTAGCGTGATGCCAACGGCGGCCAGGACCAGGAGGGCCACCATCATGTCGGCCGACTCCAGGGTGGCCAGGGAGAGGATGATCAGGTAGCCGATCCCGGACTCGCCGCCGATGAACTCACCAATGACCACGCCGATCAGGGCAAACGAGATCGAAGGGGTCAGGGCGGTGAACGTCCAGGCGAGCGTGCTGGGGATGACCACGGTCCGGAGGATCTGGAGGCGCGAGGCTCCCAGCAGGCGGGCGGCGTTCACGAGGTCCCGGTCCACGCTCCGCGCCCCTTGGAAGGTATTGAAGAACACGAGGAAGAACACGATGAGCCAGGCCATGATGACCTTCGAGAGGGAGCCGAGGCCGAACATCATGGTGACCAGGGGGACCAGGGCGATCCGGGGGAGGGTATTGAAAGCGATGATAAAGGGCTCGAAGATCCGGGCCAGCGTCTCGTTGCGCCCCAGGAGCAGGCCGACCAGGAAGCCAGAGCCCACCCCCACGCCGAATCCCACGAAGGTGTTCTGGAGTGTGATGGCCAGCCTCGCCCAGAGGGTCACCTTGGCCTGGGGGGAGATGAGGAAGAAGAAGCGCCGGACGATGAGAGAGGGCTTGCTGATGAAGAACGGGTCCACCCAGGAGAGGGGCTTAACCCCGAACAGGTGGAACTCCCGGATCGCCAGGATCCCGGTCCCGTACTCCCAGGCGAGGAAGAAGGCGGCCAGGATGAGGAGCCGCCAGACCTGGATATCCCAGCGCCACCTCACGGCTGCCCGGCCTCCCGGGCCCGGTGGCCGGCGGCGAACTCCTCCCCCAGCGTGTGCCAGACCGTCTGGTAGATCTGGGCGTACTCGACCGTCTCCCGGAGGGCGATAACATCCCGGGGACGGGGGAGGTCCACCTCGAAGATGGCCTTGATCCGGCTGGGGCGGCGGGTGCAGACGATGATCCGGTCGGAGAGGGTGATCGACTCGCCCAGGTCGTGTGTGACGAAGAGGACCGTCTGCTGGGTCCGCCACCAGAGGTCCAGCAGCTCCCGTTGCAGGTCCAGCTTGGTGTGGGTGTCCAGGGCGCCGAAGGGCTCGTCCATCAGGAGGATCTCGGGCTCCACGATCAGGGTCCGCATCAGGGCGACCCGCTGGCGCATGCCGCCGGACAGGGTGGCGGGGAAGGCCTCCTCGAACCCCTCCAGGCCGGCGGTCCGAATCATGGCGGTCACCGCCGCCGCCCGCTCCGCACCCGGCACCCCCCGGTACTCCAGCCCGAGGCCGATGTTCTTGGCCACCGTCCTCCAGGGAAAGACGGTGTCCTGCTGGAAGAGGTAGCCCACCTCCGGCCGCGGGCCCATCACCGGCTCCCCGTCCACGAGGGCGACGCCCCTCGTCGGCGTCACCAGGCCGGCGATCATGTTCAGGACGGTGCTCTTACCGCAGCCGCTGGGACCGATTAGGGCTACGAACTCCTTCTCGCCGACGTCAAAGGTGGCGTCGGCGACCGCCACCACCTCCCGGGCCCCCTGGGCGAAGGTCTTCTGGAGGTGCCGGACGCTGATCCGGACCCGCCGGTTCCCCCCCACGCCTCCTCCGCCTAGCCGTACTTCTCCATCGCCCGCTTCACGAAGGTCATGTCCACCGCCTCCGCGTACGTGTACTGCACGCTGACGGCGTTCGGATACCAGACCTTCATGCCGTTGGCGTAGTCCCGCTCGTCAATGAGGGCATCGTAGTCGAAGATGCTCTGGTAGTACCGGATCTCCCGGACGACGATCTCCTTCTTGAAGTTCGCCATGTACTTGGGGCCGATGAGGTCGTACACCTCCTCGGCCGTGGCCGTCTTGAGGTACTTCATGGTCCGGTAGGTGGCGTTCACGTACCCCTGGGTGGCATCCTGGTGCTTCTCGAGGGTGTCCCTGAGGGCGTAGCCCACCGAGCTGGGGATGTTCCCCCCGAAGACCCGCTCCCAGGCGGGCTGCTGGGTGACGTCGTAGAGGGCCTTCCCGTACCCCCCGTCCTCGGCCTCCCACATCCAGATGGGTACGGCCATGATGGCGTCGAACTGCCCGGACTTCAGGCCCCCCAGCATGGTGGCGCTCTCCCCGCCGCCCACCCAGGTTACGTGGTCGTTGACGGTCTTGCCGTCCGGGGCCTTGAACTGCTGCAGGACATAGGTGCCGTACACCCAGGTGCCTGAGCCGATCCGGGTGGCGGCGATGATCCGGTTCTTCCCGTCGGGGCGCTTCATGGTGGCCAGCTTCTCCACCGTGGTCAGCCCCTGGTCGTACAGTTCCTTCCGGATGACGATGTTGGCGTAGGAGCAGCGGACATCGGTGGCGTAGATCATCAGGCAGGGCTTCCCCTTCTCGCTGATCTTCTGGGGGTGGTTACTGTCCCCCTGGGCGAACATCGCCTGTCCGGCTGCCAGGACCTGGGCCACGCGCGCCCCGCCCCCCGGGACCACGAACTCCACCTCCAGCCCCTCCTGCTTGAAGTAGCCCTTCTCCTCGGCCACCATGTGGGGGGCGTAGATGGCCGTATTGACGCTGTGGGTGGCGGTGGCCTTCCGGGCGGCGGCCGTCCGGCCCGGGACGGCGACGCCTCCTGCCGTAAGGGCCGCGGCCATCCCCCCGGCCACCCGCAAGAACTCCCGCCGGCTCCAGTTCTCGTCTCGCTGCATCGCAGCCTCCTCCCGGTGCACCGGTGCCCTGTTGCCCGGACGCGAAATCCCTCTCACGCCTCGGGCTCCTCGTCGCGCGTTTCGGCCCGCTCCGGCAGGGCTACCGGCCAGGCCTTCGCCTCCCGCCTGCTTCACGCGGGGTCCTGTCTCCTCCCGTGAGGCCGTCTCGCGGGGCTCGACGGGTGTGACCTCTTCCACGGCACCCTCCGAGGGAAGCGGAGGGGATCGTCCTGGGAGTAGGGGAGTCCGGCGCGCAGCGCGTCCTCCGCCTTCTGGAGCTCGCGCCCCAGGTAGGCAGCGTGCGCGGCCGTCCCGGGGAGCCGGCGCCGGAGGATGGCGCGGCAGAGGCCGGCAGCATCCCGGCCCAGGAAGCGCCGGGTGAGGGTTCCCCCCCGCCGGTAGTGCTCGCAGCAGATGCGCCCGTCTGGCGTGGGCGCCAGGATGACGAAGTAGCCGGCCGGATCGAGCCCGTGATCTCGGGGAGTGAGGATGGGCGCCCGGACCGTGACGCCCAGGGGGACGCCACCGCCCGCTTCCGACCGGCGTCGGGGGAGGGCCTGCGCCGCCCGCAGGATCCGCTCCGCCTTCCGGGTGGGACCGAGGTTCAGGAGCCTGACCCGGGTCCGTACCAGGACGAGCGACCGGGGGTCTAGGTTCTGGAGGGGGCCGACCCGCGGGAGGCCCCGGATGCGTCCGCCTGGGGTGAGCCCGGCTGCCCAGAGCCGCCGGAGTGCCTCCCGGGCCGGCACTCCCCTCGGGTCCCTCCCGCAGAGCAGGAGGGCCCTAATGGCGGGTCGGGCTGCCAGGTTCGCCACTAGGCGCTCCAGCCCCCGGGGCACGGTCAGCAGGGGGCCGGCGAGGGCCACAGCCGTGTGCCCGGCGGAGGCCAGGCGGGCAGGAAGCCCCCGCTCGGCCAGGGTACAGATGGCCACCCAGCCCCGGGGGGCGCCAAGGTGGACTGCCGCGGGCGCGGCGAGCCCAGCCCCCGCGACGCGCCCGCGTCTGTCCGCCATACGTTTTCCGCCAGCTCTTCGGGACCGGCCTGGAACGACTTGCTATTGTATGGGGCGCATGCTATGAAAGCAAGGGGTCGTTCCCCGGCTGCGCCGGGGGGGCCCCCAAACTCTTATGGGCAGCGACCCGGACCGAGCGTCCGCAGGCCCGCTCCTCACACCGTGTCCTCCTCCCCGGAGGCCGGCTCCCTCCCCGCATCCCCCCCGGCCGACGTCCCGCCCGTGCTGGCAAGCACCTGGCCCTGCCTTCTACGACCGCTCCTTACCTGGCGGCGCTGCCTGCCTGGGGGCAGAGCGCGGGGCCGCCGCGAGCCGGGGGGCAAAAAAATCGCATCGGGCCCCATAATCCTATTGAAGGGGGCCGGGGATTCTGCTATAGACACACACTCAAATAGCCAACGCTGGAGAGCGGCGGCATGAGCGCCGGGAGGTGGTGATGCTCGAGACGCCGACGTGTTACACGCTGGCGGTCGGTGCGGCTGAGGGGGAAACGGAGCTCAACGCCTTCGACAACGCCCTGCTCCAGGCTGGCATCGGGAACGTCAACCTGGTGAAGGTGAGCAGTATCCTGCCCCCCAAGGCAGCCTTCTGCCCGGAGGTCGCGCTACCGACGGGGGCCCTGGTCCCGACGGCCTACGCTAGCATCAGCGGCAGCACCCCCGGGGAGCGGCTCGCCGCTGCGGTGGGGGTCGGGCTTTCGCGGGACGGCTTCGGCGTCATCATGGAGTTCCACGGCCACTGCGGGAAGGGGGAGGCGGAGCAGCGGGTGGAGGAGATGCTCCAGGCCGCCTTCGCGCAGCGGCGGATGCCCCTCATGGAGATGCGGATCCGGGCGGTGGAGCACACCGTCGGCCGGCTGGGGGCGGTGGTGGCGGCGGTCGTCCTCTGGTACGACGGGGTGAGCGAGGGGCGGCCGTGATGGAGTTCTGGTTCACGGAACGCCAGACGCGGGACCTGGGCCTGACCTTCCGGGTGAAGGAGAGCCTCTGGGTCGAGCGGACTCCCTATCAGACCCTGGCCATCCTGGACACCTACCAGTACGGGCGGATGCTGGTCCTGGACGGGGCGGTCCAGACGACCGAGGCGGACGAGCATATCTACCACGAGATGCTGACCCATGTCCCCTTGCTGATTCATCCCAGGCCCCGGCGGATCCTGGTGGTGGGGGGCGGGGACGGGGGGACCGTCCGGGAGGCGCTGAAGCATCCCGAGGTGGAGCTGGTGGAGCTGGTCGAGATTGACGAGCGGGTGATCGCTGCCGCCAAGCGGTTTCTCCCGACCATCTCCAGTGCCCTCGAGGATCCCCGCGCCCGGGTCATCGTCGGAGATGGCGTGGCTCACGTCGGCTCCGCCCAGGGCGTCTACGATGTCATCCTGGTGGATTCGACGGACCCCGTTGGGCCCGCTATCGCCCTCTTCGAGGAGCCCTTCTTCGCTAGCCTCCACCGGGCCTTGAAGGCGGATGGTCTCTTCGCCGCCCAGACCAAGACCCCCTACCTGGACGGGGCCCTCATCGGCCAGATCCACCACTGGGTGGCCAAGCGCTTCCCGGTGGCCTGCCTGTACACCGCCGCCATCCCCACCTACCCGACGGGACTCTGGTCGTTCATGGTGGGGAGCAAACGCCACCCCCACGACCGACCGGACGAGGTCCGCGCGAAGCGTCTGGAGACCAAATACTACACCCCTCAGGTCCACCGGGCGGCCTTCACCCTCCCCCGTGCCGTCGAGGAGGCGCTCGAGCGGGCCGGGAGCACCCTGCCGTGAGCGGCCGCTTCCTGGGGTGCCGCGAAGCGGAGGCAGGCTCCCGGGCGGTGCTCCTCGGGCTGCCCCTCGACGCGACCGGGTGCGGGCGCGCGGGCGTGAAGGATGGCCCGGCGGCCGTCCGGCAGGCCTCCCAGTTCCTCGAAGAATACAGCCTTTCGCTCCGGGCGGATTTCCGCGACGTGGGGGTGTACGATGCCCTCGACCTCCCCCTGCCGCCTGGAAACCTGCTGGGCGCCCTCAAGGCGATCGAGGACGAGGCGGCGCGGGTCTTGAGGGCCGGTCTGGCGCTCCTCGCCGTCGGGGGCGAGCACCTGGTGACCCTTCCGTTGGTCCGTGCAGCGGCGGCCCGGTATCCGGGCCTCCGGGTCCTCCAGCTCGACGCGCACGCGGACCTGGCGGATCAGTACGGGGGGGAGCCGCTGACCCACGCCACCGTGATGTGCCGGGTAGTCCAACACCTTGGGCCCGGCCGGCTCATCCAGGCGGGGATTCGATCAGGGACCGCCGAGGAGGCGGCCTTCGCAGAAGCGAACACCCTCTGGCTTGACCCCAGGACACCCGCCGGACTCGATGCCACCCGGCGCGCCCTCCGGGGCCATCCGGTCTATCTCACCATCGATATGGACGTTCTCGACCCCGCCTTCGCGCCGGGCGTGAGCTGCCCGGAGCCAGCCGGCTGGACGACGGGTGAAGTGCTCGTTGTCCTCAGCGCTCTGGCCGACCTCGACGTGGTGGCGCTCGATCTCGTGGAGGTGTGCCCGTCCGCTGACGCCGGGGGGGCCACGGCGGTGGCCGCAGCCAGGATCCTGCGCGATGCCGGGATCATTTTTTTCAAGCCCTAAGTCCCGCCCCGCTCCCGCCGCTCGTCCTCCTACAGATACTCCAGGGCCATCCTCGGGCCCGGAAAAACTCTGTGCTATGGGGGGTTGGCAGGAGGATCGTGACGCCTCCTTGGCCGGGTTCTTGCAGACTTGCACGCGGGGGGTGGCTCTCCGGCCCCGTCGGCGCTCCCGCCGGCCTGGAGGTCTTGGTGGCCCAGGCCGGGCTGTCCATGGAAAAGAATCTGGAAAAGAATCTTCAGGAGCGGAATGTGTAGGCCGCCCCCTCGGCCTGCTAGGTCCTGCCATGACTCTTCCTGACCCCGCGCGCCGCCTTCGGCGGATCCTCCTGGTGGACAACGATCGCGTCATCGTCGCCCTGCTCCGGGATGCGCTGGAGGAGCGAGGCTACCTAGTGACCCCAGCCTTCGACGGCCTGGAGGCCCTCGAGTGCCTGGCGGCTGATCTCCCGGACTGCGTCATCCTGGACATGGTGATGCCCAAGGTAGACGGGGCCGGGGTCTGCCGGGCCATCAAGGAGGACCCGTCCCGCCGGCACATCAGGGTGGTCCTCCTGACCGGGACCGCGGCGGAGGGGGAGGCCACCCTGCGGACCCTCGGGGCCGATGCCTGCATCGCGAAGCGGGACGCTGCTCGGACCGTGGAGGACGTCGCCGAGATCCTGGGCCGGTTGGAGTCGGGGGGCGCGGTCCCGGAGAGTGTGGTGGGAGGGGAGGGGCTCCAACCGCGGCAGATGGTCGTGGAGCTCCTCCGGGAGAACCGGTCTCTCGCGCACATCCTCCGAGTGCTGGGGGAGGGGGTGCTGGTCGTGGACCCGGCCTCGCGTGTGACGTACATCAACGGGGCCGCGGGTCGGCTCCTGGACCGGGGGGAGGCGGCTTGCCTGGGCGTGCCGCTCCGGGCCATCCTCGGGGAGGGGACCGGGGGGGCCCTGGAGGAGACCGTGCGCCGCCTCGCCCGCACCGCGGACGGCGCCACGGGCGACGTCGTGCTCTCCTGTCGGGATCGCCTCGTCCGGTTCACAGCGACCCACCTGGCGGGGGCCGAGGACGGGGGCGGGGTGGTCCTCGTCTTGCGGGACGAGACGGCCCTCCTGCGGCGCATCGAGGAGCTCTCGGCCCTGAACGAGCTATCCGCCCTCTTCATCACGGCGGGCGACCAGGCCAGCATGCTCCGGCTGGTGATGGAGCGCGTCAAGACCCTGATGCACGTGGAGGCGGGCTCGCTCCTCCTGGCCCGGCCTGATGGCCAGGCCCTCACCTTTGCCGTCGCCCTGGGAGACAAGGGAAGGATCCTCGAGGGGAAGGAGGTCCCCGCGGACCAGGGGATCGCCGGGTGGGTCTACCGGCGGGGGCAGGCCCTCATCGTCCCCGATGCCCGGAATGACCCCCGCTTCTTCAGCGGGGTGGACGCCCTGACCCACTTCGAGACGCACTCCATGATCTGCGTCCCCCTGAAGACCCGGCGGCGGGTCCTGGGCGTGATCCAGATCATCAACCGGGTGGAGGGTCCCCCGTTCTCCACCGAAGACCTGAATCTCCTGGCCGCCATCGCGTTGCATGCGGCCAACGCCGTTGACAACCTGCACCTCATCCGGGAACTCCGCGCCCACTCCGAAGGGCTGGAGGGGGCGGTGCGGGCCCGGACCGAGGAGCTGGTGGGGGCGAGCCAGTACAAGGCGCAGTTCCTGGGCAACATGAGCCACGAGCTCCGGACTCCCTTGAACTCCATCCTGGGCTTCTCGGAGGTTTTGGAGCAGCAGCTCTTCGGGCCCCTGACCGAGCGGCAGGCCCGGTATGTCGGGAATGTCCTCAAGGCCGGCCGCCACCTTCTTGCTCTCGTGGAGAACTTGCTGGAATTGACCCGGGCGCAGGCGGGCACGCTGACCCTCTCCCTGAGCCCGGTGGTGGTGGCGGAGGCGCTCCAGCGGGCCCTGGAGGCGATCCGGGCCCGCGCGACGGCAAAGGGGATTACCCTCGCGGTGGAGGTGGACCCCACCGTGACAGCCCTGGAGGCTGACCCCGAGAGACTGCACCAGATCCTCCTGAACCTGCTGGAGAACGGAGTGAAGTTCACGCCAGAGGGAGGGGCGGTGAGGGTGAGTGCGCGCCTGACTGGCGGGGAGTGGCTGGAGATCGCGGTCCGGGATACCGGAATTGGCGTGAAGCCGGAGGATCGCGAGCGGATCTTCCGGGAATTCGAGATGGGGGACGCCGCCCTGTCCCGCCAGCATCAGGGAGCGGGCCTCGGTCTGGCCCTCTGCCGCAGCCTCGTCGAGATGCACGGGGGCCGGATCTGGGTCACCTCGGCCGGCGAGGGGCAGGGGAGCACATTCACCTTCACCCTCCCCCTGCGGCAGGGGAAGTCCGCATCCCGGCCCTCGATGTAGCTCTTCGTCGCCATCCCGGCCTCGCCACCGCTCGGTTCACTCCCAGCTTACGTAGTGGATCTGGAAACTCAGCCGACCTTCGGGCAAGGGTTCCGACGCCGTGCAATCTATCCCCCGGCGCATCATCGTCGGCCCCTTTTCCCGTTGCAGCGGACCACTCTCGTAGCTCCAGGTTTCCTTGCCGCCGGCGAGCACGATTAACCGCCAGTGGTAACCCGCCCCTTCAATCTTCGGCACCAGGCAGGCCCGCACCGTGCGCTCAGCCTCCCGGCTTTCTTTTACCCAGACTTCATACCTATCGGGCTCTTGGCGTTGACCGGATGGGGTGATGAACGTGAGACTTTCGTACCCCTCAGTCCTGAGCGTCTCCACAGTCATCACCGTGCCGGCGCACCCGACAAGAACAATCAGGGCAAGAGCTAGCGGCCAGATGGCTCTCCCGATTGCGGCAAGCATGACCTGTGGCCCCCTGGGCCCCCCTCACCGAATCCGGTAGGTCTTGGTGAGCCGGGTCCCCCCGCGGTCCAGCTCGACCTGGACCGCGCGGAGCGCCGGATCGCCCTGCACCTTGCGGTAGATCCCGTACAGGCTGGCAAAGCCGTCCACCGCCTGGCCGTTGACGCGCAGGATCGTGTCTCCGGC
>JAKEHP010000329.1 GCA_022614955.1 Candidatus Methylomirabilota bacterium | reverse complement strand
GCTCCGGGGGACCCCCCGCCCCGAGGTCCCCACCCTGGTCCGGGTCCACTCCGAGTGCCTCACCGGGGATGTCTTCGGCTCGCGCCGGTGCGATTGCGGGGCGCAGCTGCAGAAGGCTCTCGAGATCATCGCCGCGGCGGGCCAGGGGGTCCTGCTCTACATCCGCCAGGAGGGCCGGGGAATCGGCTTGGCCAACAAGCTGCGAGCCTATGCGCTCCAGGACCAAGGCCTGGACACGGTCGAGGCGAACGAGCGGCTCGGGTTTCAGGCGGATCTGCGCGAGTACGGCATCGGCGCCCAGATCCTGGTGGACCTGGGCTGCGGCCAGATCCGCCTCCTCACCAACAACCCCCGCAAGATCGTGGGCCTGGAGGGGTACGGGCTCAGGATCGTGGAGCGCGTCCCCCTCACCACTCCCCCCACTCCCGAGAACTGGCACTACCTCCACACGAAGCAGGAGAAGTTGGGGCACCTGCTTCAGTCCCTGAGCGAGGGGGACCTGTGAGCGCCGCCTCGCCTGCCCCGGCCCGGGCTCCCCTGGACGCCCGGGGTCTCAGGTTCGGGATCGTGGTGAGCCGGTTCAATGAGGCCATCACGCAGCGCTTGTATGCCGGAGCCCTGGAGGCCCTGACCAAGTACGGGGCAGAGTCGGGACAGGTGGAGGCGGTCCAGGTGCCGGGGGCCTTCGAGCTGCCGGCAGCTTCCTTGCGGCTCGCCCGGAGCGGACGGGTAGACGCGATCATCGCGCTCGGGGCCGTGATCCGGGGGGAGACCCCCCACTTCCAGTTCGTGGCCGAGGGGGCGACTGTCGGCCTGACGCAAGTGGCCCTCCAGACGGGCGTGCCGGTGGCCTTCGGCGTCCTCACCTGCAACACGCTGGCCCAGGCGGAGGCCCGGGCGGGGGCGGGGGCAGCCAACAAGGGCTACGAGGCCGCCTGCGCCGCCCTCGAGATGGCGTGCCTCTTCCGCGAGGACCTCAGGCCTTGAGGGAGCCATGGGCCAGCGACGGAAAGCGCGGGAGTGCGCCCTGCTGATCCTGTTCCAGCGCGAGTTCCGGGTGGAGCCCCTCGAGCAGCTCTGCGCCCAGTTCTGGGCGGAGCACCCGGTCCCGGATGAGGGCAGGCACTACGCGGAGGCGCTGGTGCGGGGGGTGGCGGAGCGCGGGGAGATCATTGACGCCGCCATCCAGGGGGTGGCCGAGCACTGGGCCTTCGAGCGCCTCGCCCTGGTGGATCGAAACATCCTCCGGCTGGCCGCGTACGAGCTCCTCTTCTGCGAGGACATTCCCCCCAAGGTGGCCATCAATGAGGCCATCGAGCTGGCCAAGGCGTACGGCGGGGAAGAATCGGGCCGCTTCGTGAACGGCCTCCTGGACGCCCTCCGGAGTCGGCCCCGCCCGGCCGCAGGGGAGGCCAGGACCCCGTGACCCCCCTTCTGGTGGCCGAGCCGCTGGAGACCCTCCGCGCCGACCTGCTGATCTTCTGCCACTTCGAGGATATCCCCGTTCCCCGGGGGTCCCTCGCCCTGGTGGACTGGGCCCTGAACGCGGCCGTCTCCCGTCTGAGCCTTTCGGGTCGCTTTGTCGGCGCTCCAGGGAGTACCGCTCTGCTGAACGGGGCCGGCAAGCTCCCCACGGAGCGGGTCGCTCTGGTGGGGACGGGCCGGGCCGCCGACCTCCGCCCCGGCGCGCTCACCGAGGCCGGGCGGACGGCCGCGGCCCTGGTGGCAGGCCTGCGCTGCCAGGAGGTGGCCGTGGGGCTCCCGTTTCACGCCCTGCCCGGCAGCGATCCCGCCGCGCTGGCAGAGGTGTTTCAGCAGGGTTTCGCCGCCGCCGGCCCCCCCGCTCTGCCGTCCCTCCGTTTTCTGGACCCGGCCGTCGCCCCCTGAAAAGGTAAACGCCCGACCTCGCGCCGGGCGCTTCGTTCCTGCCCGCCTTCCTTACCCTTCTGCTTTGCGGAAGACCAACGTGGCGTTCGTCCCCCCGAACCCAAAGGAGTTCGAGAGGGCAACCTGGATGGGTGCCTCCCGGGTCTTGTTTGGAACGTAGTCCAGGTCGCAATCTGGGTCCGGGGTCTCGTAGTTGATGGTGGGCGGGAGGAGACCGTGTCGCAGGGCGAGGACCGTCGCGACGGCCTCGATTCCGCCGGCCGCCCCCAGCAGGTGCCCGGTCATGGACTTGGTACTGCTGACGGCCAGACGGGCGGCGTGCGGGCCGAACAGCCGCTTGATGGCCTGGGTCTCGTTGCGGTCGTTGTAGGGGGTGGAGGTCCCATGGGCGTTGACGTACTCAACCTCCTCCAGCCGTACGCCCGCGTCCTGGAGTGCGGCCTGCATGGAGCGGGCCGCCCCCTCCCCTTCCGGGGCGGGGGCAGTGATATGGTGGGCGTCCGCCGACATCCCGTAGCCAATGAGCTCGGCCAGGATCGGCGCCCCCCGCCGCACCGCCGTCTCCAGGGCCTCCAGCATGACGACCCCCGCCCCCTCGCCCATCACGAACCCGTCCCGGTCCTTGTCGAAAGGGCGGCTCGCCCGGGCGGGCTCGTCATTGCGGGTCGAGAGCGCCTTCATGGAGGCGAACCCCGCGATCGTGAGGGGGACGATAACCGCCTCCGTCCCTCCGGCAATCATCGCGTCCGCCTCCCCCCGTTGGATGATCCGGAGGGAGTCGCCGATGGCGTGATTCCCCGTCGCGCAGGCCGTCGAGACGCAGGAGTTGGGCCCCCTGGCCCCGTAGATCATGGAGATCCACCCGGAGGCAAGGTTCGTGATGATGGACGGGATGAAGAAGGGGCTCACCCGGCCGGGCCCCCGCTCCAGCATCCGCTTCTGTTCCTCCACGAGCATCGGGATGCCGCCCATCCCCGTCCCGATGAGCACCCCGACCCGGTCCCGGTTCTCGTCCGTGACCTTCAGCCCGGCCCCCTCGACTGCCATCGCGGCCGCGGCAATGGCGTAGTGAATGAAGACGTCCATCTTCCGGGCGTCCTTCTTCTCCACCCAGTTGAGGGGATCAAAGCCCTTGACCTCCGCGGCGATCTGGCAGTCTATCCCGGCCGGGTCGAACTTGGTGATCCGGCCCACGCCCGACACCCCACCCTTGAGGGCTTCCCAGAAGATCTCCACCCCAATGCCGATGGGTGAGACCGCCCCGAGACCCGTCACCACCACCCGTCGCTTCACGCCGGTTCCCCTCTCCGGCACCCCCGCTGCGCCCACCCTCCAGGAGGCCGGGGCGGGGAGGAATGCCGTGCCGCCTTACGTCCGGTCCTTGATGTACTGGACCGCGTCCCGGACGGTCAGGATCTTTTCCGCGTCCTCATCGGGGATCTCCAGGCCGAACTCCTCCTCCAGACGCATCACCAGCTCAACGGTGTCCAGGGAATCCGCGCCCAGGTCCTCGATGAACTTGGCGTCGGGGCTCACCGCGGATTCCTCCACCCCGAGCTCCTCCACGATGATCTGTTTGACCTTCTCCTCCACAGCCACGGTATCCCTCACCTCCTCCCCGGGGCCTCGCAGCGCGGCCCGGTCACATCCAGAGCCCGCCGTTGATGTGGATGACCTGCCCGGTGATGTAGGCCGCCGCGTCGGAGGCCAGAAAGGCCACGACCTCCGCCACCTCTCCGGGACGCCCGAACCGCTCCAGGGGGATCTGGGCCCGATAGGCCTCCCGCACGGCCGGCGGGAGGGTGGCCGTCATCTCCGTTTCGATGAACCCCGGGGCCACGGCATTCACCGTGATCCCTCGGGACGCCACCTCCCGCGCGGCCGCCTTGGTGAGCCCGATGAGGCCGGCTTTCGCCGCGACGTAGTTGGCCTGTCCCGCGTTCCCCATCACCCCCACCACGGATGTCACGTTGATGATCCGCCCGCCCCGCTGCTTCACCATGGACCGGAGGGCTGTCCGGGTGCAGTGGAAGGCCCCCGTGAGGTTGACCCCGAGGACCGTCTCCCAGTCCTCCGCCTTCAGTCGAAGCAGGAGACCGTCCCGGGCGATCCCGGCATTGTTCACCAAGATGTCCAGCCGACCGAACTGGGCCAGGCAGCTCTCCACGAGCCGTTCGGCATCGGCAGCCCGGCTCACGTCGGCGGCCGTCGCCGCCACCTTGGCCCCCCTCTCCGCCAGCGTAGCCGCCGCCCGCTCCACCGCCCCCCCGTCCCGGGCACACAGGAGGAGACCTGCCCCGGCCTCCGCCAGCCGCTCAGCCACCGCGTACCCGATCCCCCGGCTGGCACCGGTGACGATCGCGGCGCGTC
>JAKEHP010000043.1 GCA_022614955.1 Candidatus Methylomirabilota bacterium | reverse complement strand
GGCCCGAGGGAGGAGGCGGCCGGAGGCGTACGCCGTTTGTACGTTGAGGACCGCCGACGACCGAGAACGACGTGAGGCGACGTCAGTTGGCCCGGCACTAGATGAGGGCGGACTCGAGGACGATGCCCCGGTCGAGGGCCTTGACCCCCTGCCAGAGCTGGGCGCGGAGCGGCTCGGGCGCCTCGGGGGCGTCCACGAGCTGGCGGGACAGGTCAATGAGGCGTCGGAAGGCGCGGATGAGGTCCCCCTCGTGCCCGCCGTAATGGGCCTGGACCAGGTGGACCCAGTCCTCTTCGCCGGCGGCCCACTCGTAGGTGGCGGCGAGCAGCGTGGTGTGCATCGAGACCGAGAGGCTCACCCGGTGCTCCTGCTGGACCGCCTGGACCTCGGCCGCCAGCCCCTCCATGGCCCGGACCCGGTGCCGGAGGTGCGGCCACCGCTTCAGGAGCGTCCGGGCAAAGCTGGCCTCGGTCTCCCGGGGCTCCTCCACGAGACAGGAGAGGAGGCTCACCACCTCCTGCCCCGGAAGGTCGTCCAGAACTCCTGCGAAGACGACGCGCGCGACCAGCAGCTCGTTGTCGTGCCGGAGCCCGGCGACCAGGTGCCCCTCCTTCGCCAGGGCGTTCCCCTGGACGTAGCGGAAGTGCTTGAGCACATCCACCACCCGGCAGAACTGGTCCCAGTAACTGTTCCGGAGGTGCGCCAGCGACCGCTCCCGGGCCTCCATCGTCCCGGCGAGGCGGTGCTGTCGCTTGAGCTGCTTCTCCATCCGCGGGCGCTCCGGGCAGCGGTAGCAGGGGCTCTGGGAGAGGGCGAGCGCCATCTCCGGGATCCGGGAGGGATCGGGGGCCGGCAAGCCCCCCTCCCGCGGGTCGGCCATCCCCGGGAAGACCCTCACCCGATCCCGGTGCTTTGCCCCCCGGCGGCGGCGCCGCCCCTCCGGGCCCCCGGGGAACTGGACCTGCCCCCGGCGGGCCGCCTCCAGCTCCTCCCGGAGGACCCGGTACTGGAGGATGTTGCAGTGCTCCCCGCACCCGGGCACGAACCCCCGCGTCCGGTGCAGCCGCTCCGTCAGCTCCGCCACCTCCCGCTCCACCGCCTCGATGCGCTTCCGGTTCTGGAACTGGCCGAAGGAGGATTCGATGTTGCGGCGGATATCCTGGGGGTCGGGGTAGTTGTGCAGAAGGAGCGCGGCGGACGAGTACCCGATCCGGAACTGGCTCTCCACCGGTTCCGAGGCCTTCCGGATCAGGTGGAGCGTCTCGTCCACCCCCTCGGGCCCCTCCAGGGCGATGATGCACTTCCCCTCGGGGTCAATCCCGCGGCGGCCGGCCCGCCCGGCCATCTGGATCAGCTCGTTGTGGGTGACGGTCCGGAAGCCGAAGTCGGTCCGCTTGGTCAGGCTCTGGAGGAAGACGCCCCTGGCCGGCATGTGGATCCCCAGGCTCATGGTCTCCGTGGCGAAGACCACCCTGGTGAGGCCCCGCTCGAAGAGCTGCTCCGTGAGGCGCTTGACCGCCGGGAGAATGCCGGCGTGGTGGACCCCGGCCCCGCGGCGCAGTCCCTCGAAGAGCATTTCGTTCAGCGCGCTCCCCGAGACCAGGGTCGGGTTCTCCGCCATGAAGGCTTCGATCGCCTCCTCAACCTCCCGCTCCCGGTGCGGCTCAAGGAGGCTCAGATCCTCCTCCAGGAACCGGCGCAGCGCGGCCTCACACCCCGCCCGGCTGAAGATGAAATAGATGGCCGGGAGCCACCGCTTTGCCCGGAGCGCCGGCAGGACGGCGCGCGGACTGGCCGGGCGGCGGCGCAAGAGGGGGCGGGGGCGCCCGGGCCGGAACCGCTGGACCCGCAGGCGGCGGGGGTCGAAGCGCCCCCGGAGAGCCTCGAAGATCTGGCTGCGGGAGAGCCCGTCCAGGGGGACGAAGTGCCCCTCGCTGTCGCAGAGGTGGTAGTGGAGGGGGACCGGGCGGGTCGCGTGCTTCACCACCCGGATGGGCCCGTGGACCGTCCGGATCCACTCGGCGATCTCCTCGATGTTCCCCACGGTGGCCGAGAGGGCGACGAGCTGCACCTCCCGCGGGCAGTTGATGATGATCTCCTCCCAGACCGTCCCCCGGCCCTCGTCCCCCATGTAGTGGCACTCGTCCAGGACCACGTACCCGATCTCCTCCAGGGTGCGGGTGTAGAGCATGTTCCGGAGGATCTCGGTGGTCATGACCACCAGGGGGGCGCGGGGGTGCACTCGCACGTCCCCGGTAAGGATCCCCACCCGCTCCGGCCCATACTGGCGGGTGAAGTCCGCGAACTTCTGGTTGCTGAGCGCCTTGAGGGGGGTGGTGTAGGCCAGGCGGGTGCCCGCGGCAAAGGCCCGGGTGATGGCGAACTCCGCGATGAGGGTCTTGCCGGCGCCGGTGGGGGCCGAGACGATGACCGAGGCCGCCTCCAGGATGTGCCGGATGGCCTCCTCCTGGAAGGGGTCCAGCGGGAAGGGGTAGCGGGCGCGGAACGCCGCCAGCAGGGCGTCGGCATCAGCCTCGGCCATCCGCCTCACCCCCGGGCCGCCCGAGCCGCCGGCCGGAGAGTCGGGCTCACCCCTCGCCGCCTCGGCTTCTCCGGCCAGAGGCAGTCCTCGTAGATCGCGCACGCATCGCACAAGGGCCGGAGGGCCTTGCAGGTGTAGCGGCCGTGGAAGATGAGGAGGTGGGTCGCCTGGGCCCACCGTGCCGACGGGATCAGGCCGCACAGGTCTTGCTCGATCTTGTCCGGATCCTCCGTGGCGGTCAGGCCGAGGCGGTTCGCCACCCGCGTGACATGGGTATCCACTGCCAGGGCGGGCTTCCCGAAGGCGTTCCCCAGCACCACGTTGGCCGTCTTCCGCCACACCCCCGGGAGGGCCGTCAGGGCCTCCAGGGTGTCGGGCACCTCCCCGCCATGCTCGGACAGCAGCCGCTGGCAGCAACCGACGATGGCCCGGGCCTTGTTCCGGAAGAACCCGGTCGGGCGGATCTCCTCCATGAGGACCGCCGGATCCGCCTGGGCAAAGTCGGCCGCAGTCCGGTACTTTTGGAAGAGCGTCCGGGTCACCTGGTTCACCCGCTGGTCGGTGCACTGGGCCGACAGAATTGTGGCCACCAGAAGTTGCAGGGGTGTGGCGTGCTCGAGCTCCACCCGGGCGTCCGGGTAGCGCCGGCTGAGCCGCTTCAGGATCCGGCCGGCCGCGGCGTTGGCGTCCGGCCGGACGCGGTGAAGCCGCCTTCCCGGCCGAGTTACCTGGCTCTGCCCCACCTTGCCCCGGGGGCCGGGGCGCTTGCTCGCCTGCCGCCTTGTCAGCCGCATCCCGAGGGGATTCTAGAGGCGCCCCGGAGGAGCGTCAACGCCTATTTCCCGCAGCGGCGGCTACTTGGCACGCCCCCTGCTAGATCCCGCAGGGGCTCTCCGCTCCGAACGGGCTGGCAAGCTCGCCACACGTTGAGGGAGGCGGCCGTGATCATCCAGTGCGGGCACTGTGGGGCCAAGTACGAGGTGAAGGAGGCTCGCTTCCCCCGGGGGCGGCTCACCTGCAAGAGGTGCCAGGCGGTGCTGACGCCTCCCCCCGCCAGCGACACGCCGGGCCGGGCCGGGCCCGAGGCCACCATCGTGGGGCGAGTCCCCACCCCCTCCGGCGCGCCCCTGGGCGAGGACTTCGGGTTTCGGATCTCCCTGGTGATCCAGTCGGGGCCGGACCGGGGGAAGGCCTACCCTGTCACGAAGGACCGGGTCATCATCGGGAGGAACACCGGGGATCTCATCCTGACCGACCCCGAGGTCTCCGGCTCCCACGCCTCCCTGGAGATCGTGGGGAACATCTATTTCCTCCGAGACCTGGGGAGCACCAACGGGACGTACCTGAACGGGGCCAAGGTGGCCGAGGCAGAGGTGAAGCACCTGGATGAGATCGCCCTCGGGAAGAGCACCCTCATTTTCACCGCGAGTCACGCCGGCGACTAGCCGGACCGGATGGGGACCACGGCCGCGGGAACGCGGAGGCACCGCGAGTAAGACACTGATCCCTCCGCGACGACGCCCTGCACCGAGGGACGCCCCCACCCGGGGGCGTCGCGGCTTTTCGGCCCCTCAGCGGATCCGGGAGGGCAGGTCCCGGAGGTCATCGAGGAGGAAGTCGGGGGCGGCGGCAGCCAACTCTTCTCGGGGCCGGAGTCCATAGGTGACGGCGCAGGCGCCGCAGCCGACGGCTCGGGCCATGGCCACGTCCTGCGGGCTGTCCCCCACCATGAGGGTGGCGGCGGAGGGCAGGCCGAGGGCGGCCAGGATGGCCTCCGCCTGGGCCGGGTGGGGCTTGCGGTGGGGGGTGCTATCGCCCCCCACCACGACGCGAAAGTGGTGGTGGAGCCCGAGGCCCTCCAGGATGGCGAGGGCGTAGGCCCGCGGCTTGTTGGTGGCGACCGCCATCGCCTTGTGGCTGAGGGCATGCAGGGCCTCCGGCACGCCCGGGTAGGAGCGGGTCGCATCGAGGAGATGGGCGGCGTAGTGCTCCCGGAAGACCCGGAGCCCCGCCTCCACCTCCGCTTCGTCGGCCACGCCCCGCACCGCCACCAGGGCTCGCGTGAGGAGGGCCTGGACCCCGTCGCCGACGAAGCCGGCCACGATCTCGACGGACAAGGCGGGCAGCCCCATGCCGCGTAGCGCGTGATTCACCGAGGCGGTGAGATCAAGCCGGGAGTCCACCAGCGTCCCGTCCAGATCGAAGATGAGCAGGTCCACCGCCCGCCGCATCTGTCCCGAATCCCTCACCGGTCCGCGGCGGCCAGGTACCGCCGCAGCCGGGCGAGGGCCTCCTCCAGGTTCGCCAGGGAGTTCGCGTAGGAGAAGCGCAGGTAGCCCTCGGCCCCGGAACCGAAATCAATCCCGGGGGCCAGCCCCACGTGGGCCCGCTCCAGGATGTCGAAGGCCAGGTGCAGGGAGTCGGTCCCGAAGCGGCGGGCATCGGCCAAAATATAGAAGGCACCCGTGGGCTCGTGGCGAACGCCGAAGCCCATGTCCCGGAGCCCCGCCAGCAGGAACCGGCGCCGCTCGTCGTAGGTCTTCCGCATCCGCTCCACGTCGGGCCCGGCCTCCCGGAGCGCCGCCACCGCCGCCCACTGGACGAAGTCGCTGGCCGATATGAAAAAGTTCTGATGCATCTTCTGGAGGGGCCGGACGAGGGCGGGGGGCAGGATGCAGTAGCCCAGCCGCCAGCCGGTCATGGCGTAGGCCTTCGAGAACCCGTTCAGGACCACGGCCCTGTCGGTGAACTCCAG
>JAKEHP010000328.1 GCA_022614955.1 Candidatus Methylomirabilota bacterium | reverse complement strand
CGGACGGCTGACGGCGGCGGGCTGGGGGGTCTGGCGGGAGACGGTGGCTGCCTATGTGCGGCCCGAGGGGACGGTGAACGAGGAGGCCTCCCGCTTCAGGCTGGGCGAGACCTATGTCAAGGTGGAGCGGTGGAATATCGAGCTGGAGGTGGGGCGGGACAGCCTCTGGTGGGGGCCGGGGTTCCACGGATCGTTGATCCTGTCGAACAACGCCCGGCCTTTGGACATGGTCAAGCTGGCCTCGGCCGAGGCGTTCGTGCTGCCCTGGATCTTCCGCTACCTGGGGCCGTTCAAGGTCACCTGGTTCCTCGGCCAGTTGGAAAAGGACCGCGACTTCCCGCACGCGAAGCTCTCGGGCTTACGACTGAACTTTGCGCCGGCCTCCTGGGCCGAGGTGGGGCTCTCGCGGGTCATCCAGTTCGGGGGGGAAGGGCGGCCGTCGCCGAGGGTGGGGGACATCCCGGACATCCTGTCCGGTCAGAGGGAGACCCGGTTGGGCGGGCCGGAGAACCGGCTGAACAACAACGATATCTTCGGCTTCGACCTCGCGTTCGTCATCCGGGGGGTAGATCGGCTGGTGCCGCTGGCCAGGACGGTGCAGGTATACGCGCAGTATTACTTTGAGGATCTGGGAACACCGGAATCTGCTCCGCCATACCCCAAACATGGGGCCGTGTTGGTTGGCCTCTATTTGCCTGACCTGTTTCTGTCGGCCCGGAGCGATCTCCGGCTCGAATATGCGCACCTGGGCAGGCCCTGGTACACCCATTCGATCTACACGTCGGGGTTCACGCTGGACGGCAGGGTTCTGGGGCATCAGGTGGGGGGGGATGCCGAGAGCCTGTACGTCCGGACGACCCGATGGCTCACGCCGGCGTGGTACCTGGGCCTTGAGGGGGAGTACCGGGGGCGGGGCATAGACCGACCAGTCACCACCGAGCGGACTCTGGCCTTTGGCATGGACACCAGCTACGCCTGGAGCGACAAGTTTTCCGTGTTCGTCGGGTACCGGCTGAGCCTGGTGGAGAACCGGGACTTCCAGCCTCGGGATGCGGAGCTCGACCACCTGGTCCGTTTCGAGTTCACCTATCGGTTCTGAGCGGGATCTGAGGCCCGTGGCATTTGGGAGGTGAGGGAAATGCGGGAGTGCAGGGTCAACAGGTATCGTGCTAACGCGGGGGGACTCGCAGCGGCGGTCGCGGCAACGGTTTTGCTAGGAGGCCTCGCGAGCGGCCAGCAGCCGGCCAGGCCACCCGGGTCGTTGCCGTCGGCCCCCGCGCCACCCACAGCCGGCCAGCTTCCTGAAACGGGCCGGGGTGCGGTTCCTTCGAACTTTCCGGTCGTGTCCATCTTGCAGCCCGCGAACGGGGCGGTGATCAGCACGGAGACGCCCCAGATCCTGGTTGGGTTCTCGGATGTCGGCCCTGGCGTGGATGTGGCCAGCCTCCGCATCCTCGTAAATGGCGAAGACAAGACGCGCCTGTTCGCCGTATCGGCCAGCGGGGCGTCCTACCAAGTGACGGCTCAGGACCGGCTGCGGCAGGGGGAGAACATCGTGGTGGCCACGGTGAAGAATCGGGCGGGCCTGACCGGGACCGCTGCTGCCGCCTTCACGGTGGACACGGCGGCGGCCCAGGGCCCCGGCGGGAGCCCCCGGTCGCCCATCGAGGTGGGCTTCTTCGCGCCTCCGATCGTGTCCCAGGATGCCTTCCAGGCGCCGCCCACGGTCATCTCGCGGGACCTCGCGCAGTTCGGCTACTCGCTCTTCCAGGGGCCGGCCTCCACGTTCGCTCCCGTGACCGACGTGCCCGTGGGGCCGGACTATGTGGTTGGACCGGGAGACAACCTGGTCCTCTATATGTGGGGCCTGGTGGAGAACCACTTCAACCTCCCCGTGGACCGGAAGGGCGAGATTTTTGTCCCCAAGGTGGGGGTCCTTCCGGTGGGCGGGTTGAGTTTCTCGGAGGCAGAGCAGCTTATGCAGCGGCGCCTGGCCGCCTACTACTCCGGGTTCCAGACCCGGCTGGCCATGGGGGAGCTGCGGACCGTGAACGTGTATGTCGTGGGGGAGGTTGTCCGGCCCGGCGCGTACACACTGAGCGCCCTGGCCACCATGTCCAACGCCCTCTACGCGGCCGGTGGCCCCACAAAACTTGGGAGCCTGCGGGGGATCCAGCTCCTCCGAAACAGCCAGCTCGTTTCGACGATGGACCTCTACGACTTCCTCCTCCGGGGGGATAAGAGTCGGGACCGGCGCCTGCAGTCGGGGGACACCATCTTCGTGCCCCCCATCGGGCCGGTGGCCGGGGTCGCGGGGGCCGTGAAGCGCCCCGCTATCTACGAGATGACCGGGCCTATGCGGGTAAGCGACCTCCTCGCCATGGCCGGGGGAGCGACGCCGCTCGCCTACCTGAAGCGGGTCCAGTTGGAGCGGGTGGAGGAGAACGCCCGGAAGGTCATCCTGGACCTGGACCTCTCGGCCTTCTACAGCCGGGCGGACCGCCTCCATAACATCCCCTTGCAGGACGGCGACCTGGTGAAGGTCCTGCCCATTGATTCCCGGCTGTATAACACGGTCACGCTCGACGGCTTCGTCAAGCACCCGGGAGAGTATGAGTTTCGGCCGGGGCTGAAGGTGAGCGAGATAGCGTCGCGTGACCGGGTGCTGCCGGAGGCGTTCCTCGAGCGGGTGGAGGTGGTCCGGCAGCGGCCCGACTACACGCGGGAGGTGCTGGCGCTCGACCTGCGAAAGGCCTGGGAGGGGGAGGCCGGGCATGACCTGGAGCTCAAGCCCCTGGACAAGGTGGTGATCCGGTCGGAGTTCAAGAGCACCGAGACCGTCACACTGGGCGGTGAGGTCATGCGGCCCGGAACCTATGCCATCCAGAAGGGGGAGAGGCTGAGTTCGGTTATCCGGCGGGCGGGTGGGTACACGGCGGATGCGTATCTGAAAGGTGCTGTCTTCACCAGGCTGCGGGTGAAGGAGGAGGAGCAGAAGCGCCTGGAGGAATTCATCCGGGGGCAAGAGGCGGCGTTGCTGACGCAGGCTGCGGCGACGTCGGAGGGGCTCAGCAGCCTGTCAGCGGGAGGGGCGAAGGACGAAGGGAGCCTGCAAGCGCAGGCGTTGGCCCAACGGCGTGAGATGCTCCGGGTGCTGGCCAGCCAGGTGGTGCTGGGACGGGTGGTCGTCCACCTGGATGACCCGGCCAAGATGGCCGGTACGGCGGAAGATATCTTGCTTGAGAACGCCGATACACTCACCATCCCCAAGAAGCCCTCCTCGGTTCTGGTAGTGGGGGCGGTGCGCAACCCGACGGCGATCCTCCACAAGGAAGGCGAGAGCGCCGAGTACTACATCAATCGGGCGGGCGGCTTCTCCAAGCAAGCGGATAAGAAGGAGGCCTATATCGTCCGGGCGGATGGGGGCGCTGTGACGAGCTTCACCAAGCTCCGGACGCTGGAGCCCGGGGACACCATCGTGGCGCCGGCAGACACGGATCCCAAGATCCGGGCGCTCCCCTTGACGCGCGATGTGGCGACGATTCTGGGGCAGTTTGCGCTGAGCATCGGGGTGATTGCGGCGCTGTTTTAAGCGTGGAGGGCGGGAGCCATGGCTCCTGAGATGGATGAGCGGCGGGATCGAGCCGAACGTGACCGGTACGAGTCTGACGAAGACGAGGTCAACCTCCTGGACTATCTCCGGGTCCTGACGAAGCGGGGGAGGATGATCGTCGGGTTCTGCCTCGTCTCGGTGGCGACGGCGTTTGTGCTCAGTTACTTCGTGCTGCCGAAGATCTACGAGTCCACCGCCTCCATCCTGCCGCCCGCGGAGCCCAAAGGGGGTGGCGGCCTCAGCACGCTCCTAGCGGCGTCGGGGGCGGCGCAGGTCCTGGGGGGCGTCCTGCCCCTCCCCTCCAGCAACAAGGACATCTTCGTGGCGATGCTGAAGAGCCGGACGATGGCGGATGAGGTGATCCGGCAGTTTGACCTGGTGCGGGTCTACGGACTGGAGAAGTCGGCTGCCCCGATGCGCGCTGCGCGGGACGGCCTCAAGGGCGCGACAGATATCCGCGTCTCAAAGGAAGGCGTCATCTCGGTCACGGTGGAGGACCGGGACCCGAAGCGGGCGGCGGACATGGCCAACTCTTACCTGGCCACGCTGGACCGGCTCAACCGGACCCTGAACATTACGGAGGCGGGGCGGAACCGTGGCTTCATCGAGAGCCGCCTCAAGGAAACCGAGCGGGACCTCCGGAAGGCGGAGGAGGACCTCCGGCGCTTCCAGGAGCAGAACAAGGCCGTCGTACTCGAGCGCCAGGCCAGCGCGGCCATCGAAGGCGCGGCGAAACTGAAGGGCGAGATCATGGCGGCCGAGGTGCAGCTCGAGGTCGTGCGGGGCTTCTCCACGGAGCAGAACCCCCAGGTCATCCACCTCAAGACCCAGATCGAGGAGATGAAGCGGCAGTTCGCCCGGATGCAGTACGGGCAGGGGATGGAGCTGCCGGCCGTCAGCAAGAACCCGGGGGAAGCGCATCCCGAGATCGTGGTTCCCTTCGCCCGGGTTCCGCGGATCGGGCTGGATCTGGCCCGCCTGACCCGGGAGACCAAGGTCCAGCAGACGGTCTTTGAACTGTTGACCCAGCAGTACGAGCAGGCCAAGATCGCCGAGGCCCGGGATAGTCCCATTGTGCAGGTCCTGGACCGGGCCGTCCCGGCCGAGTGGAAGTCCAAACCCAAGACCACCTTGAATATGGCCCTCGCCGGTGCCCTCAGCCTCTTCGCCGGCATCTTCCTGGCCTTTTTCCTGGAGTACTGGGTGCGGATCACCCGGGAGCGGGCGGAGGGCGCCCGGCCCGCGCTCCCCTGAGGTAGGCGGTCGCGACAGCATCCGCGGAAAACCCGCGTTGAGTTCACGCTGCTCGTCTTCGGCGATCCGGACACTCCCCCCCTGCTCGGGGCGTATACGCTGGAGGGATTGCGGCTCGCGGCGGATCCCGTGGCCCGCCGGCTCATCCCGGTGCCGGGGTTGCTCTACTGACGATCCCTGCTCAGGATCTTCAGGAGGCTGCCGCGCACGCGGCGCGACTTGCCCGATCTTCCGCGCTGGGAGCCCGGGCCGGGGTTGCCTGAGGAAGGCAAGAGCACTCGGAACCCTCGAGGGATAGAGCCTACTTTCGGCTGAGCCGGCGGGACACGTCCCGGCGGCTCATTCTATTTTGTCCCGACTGCCGGGGCTAGCGGCGCTGCGCACCCAGATGGAGTTCCTTGCGGATGCCCTCGGCCAGCCACTGCCGGATGAGGGTCTGGTATGGAATTGACTTCACTGTGGCGATTTTGCGGAGCGCCTGGATTTGGGCGGGATCCAGTTTTATCGAAAGGTTCTGGAGCCGCCTCGTCCTCTTGCCGCCCAGGATTTGCCTCCGCAGCTCTTCCTCTAAGGCAAACTCTACCGGACCCTCTTCCAACTCCTCGAGCACGCCCCGGCGATCGTAGTACTCCGCCGGGGTCTCCTTGACCTTTCTCGCCCCCTTCTTCATGGTTCATCCCTTCCGATGCCGTTGGTAATACCGCCGCTCGGCCGCGTCCATGTCCCATCCGGTGATGATCCGGACAACGCCCTTGGCCTTCCTCTCGAAGACAACCACGAGGAGGCGACCCGAACGCGACGGGCCAAGGGCTGCGTAGTGGCGCCGTTTTGTCTTCCGGAAAATGGGGCGGACGGCGAAGACCTCCTCGGCTTCTTCCAGCCCGATGCCGTGACCAAGCGCGAGATGCAACACATTCCCATCATCCCATTCGAACTCCGAGATCCGCACTCGGTGCCTCCGGTGGGTAACACATTACATTACCCCTGTCCTGCCTGTCAAGTGGCCCTCAGCGCCTGCAGGCTTTCCTCTTGGCCCGCGCGGGTCCCCTCCGGTGGAGCAACCTTTGAATGGACGCGCAGGACAGGCGATACTAGGCTGCTGCGGGATGGGGAGCGGCCCGGTGCAACCTGCAACCTGGCGCCCCATGCCCGCCGATGGAGTGTGAGCTGCCGGAGAGGAGCCAGCGGATGAGGAGGTCACGCACGACCCGGCGCTATCGAGGTAACTACTTCTACCGGGACGGCCAGAAGCTTCCCTTGGTGAAACTCCCCGACGCCTTTGCCCTGCGCCTCCGGGAGGGCCGGCTCCCCGCCGAACTCCGGGCATGGACCAGGGAGGGGGAGCGGCTCCCTCCGGTGGCCCTCGAGAAGGCCTATGGGCGGCAGCGCGTCACCACCTACCGGGTCCGGGGTGCCGCCGCGGCGCGGGATCGCGCCATGGACGCGCTGCGCCGGGATGGGCGCACGCAGTACTGCACCCACGTGTACCGGCGGCGGCGTGCCCGGGCGCCCGACCCCCTCATCCTGACCGACGAGATCGTCGTTCAGTTCAAGCCCGACCTGACCCGCGGGGCGCTCCGCCGCCTCTGCCGGGAGCGGGGGATCGTGCGGGTCGAGCCCATCCCCGGACTCGAGAACGGCTACCTCTGCCGCGTCACGGCCCAGGCTGGCGAGAATGCCCTCAAGGTGGCCAACCGGCTCTACGAGGCCGGGCTGGCCCTGGCCGCGGAGCCCAACTTCCTGCGGCGCCTGGCCCGCCGCGGAGCCGCGCTTGGTCCCGCGCGGCGACGGGGCGGGCGCGGGCGGCCGGGCCGGGGGCCCGTCGTCCCGAACGATCCCCTCTTCCCGCGGCAGTGGCACCTCCATAACACCGGGCGGAACGGCGCCCGGGCCGGAGCGGACGTCCGGGCCCTCGCCGCCTGGAAGGTTACGACGGGCTCCCGGCGGGTGACGATCGCCGTCATTGACGACGGCTTCGATCTGGGCCATCCGGACCTGCGCGAGCGGGGCAAGGTCGTCGCCCCCTACGATTTTGGGGAGGACGATCCTGATCCCTCGCCGGGCTTGGGGGATGCCCACGGGACGGCCTGCGCCGGTGTCGCCACCGCGGTGGGAGGCAACAGGGTGGGGGTGACCGGGATCGCGCCGCGCTGCCGCCTCATGCCGATCCGGATCCCCCTGGACGGCCTGGACGAGGCGGCCATCGCCCGAGCCTTCCGCTGGGCGGCCGAGCACGGGGCCGCCGTGATCAGCAATAGCTGGGGCCCGCCCGACGGGACCGGCTTCAAGGAGCCCCTCCCGCTCATCGTCCGCGCGGCCATTGACCGGGCGGTGGAGAAGGGCCGGAAGGGGCGGGGATGCATCATCTGCTTTGCGGCGGGCAACGGCGACGAGCCGGTGGACCTGGACGGCTACGCCAGCTACCCGAAGGTCCTCGCGGTTGCCGCCACGACCGACCAGGACCGGCGGGCCTGGTACAGCGACTACGGCCGGGCCATCAGCGTGGCGGCCCCCTCAAGCGGCGGGCGCAACGGCATCTGGACCACCGATGTCCGGGGCCGGCGGGGCTACAACCCCCAGGGCGACTGGACGGGAGAGTTCGGCGGGACCTCGGCCGCCTGCCCCCTCGTAGCCGGCATCGCGGCCCTCGTCCTCTCCGTCAACCCGTGGCTCACAGCCGCCGAGGTCCAGCAGGTGCTGGAGGCTACTGCCGATAAGGTTGACCCGCGCGGCGGCTGCTACGATGCCCGGGGCCACAGCCCGTTCTATGGCTACGGCCGCGTCAACGCCGCCCGCGCCGTCCACGAGGCCGAGGCGCGCCGCCTCCGCCGGCCCTGAGGCGCAACCTGCGGGAGATCCGGCGGGCTGGGGGCTTCTACCGGGCGCGGGCTGGTCATAAATAGGACTTGCAACCAGGGCCGTTTTCGTGTACAAAGCCTGTGTTTTTTGCGTAGGCAAGCGGGTGCTCCTATGGTCACAAATCCGGCGGCGCTAGTTAAGTTATTGGATTTAGTGGACGAGACCGTTCTGGACGGGGACGGGCGGCGCCTGCGCGGGAGGCCCCGGGTCTACGCCGACGGGGTGATGCTGAAGGTCTTCTTAGTCATGACGCTCCAGCGGATCGGGACCTACCAGGGGTTACACCGGTATCTGGCGGAGGAACCGCTCCTCAGGGAGCGCCTCGGCCTCCCGAGGCTCCCGAGCCGACGGACGCTGGGCCGTCGGCTCAAGTTATTTTTGCGGGAGCAGGGAGACGGGGCGGCGGGCCGGCGGGAGGGGGCGCGTGATGCCTGATCCAGTGCTGGAGGACTTCCTGCGGCGGATCACCTCCTGGCGGTTCCGGATCGCCAGGATCGTCCTCTTTGGATCCCGGGCCCGGGGCGACTTCCAGCCGGATTCGGACTACGACCTCCTGGTGGTGGTGGACCGGCGGGACGAAGCGCTGACGGAAGGCCTGTACGATGCGGTCATGGAAACGCTCTGCGAGCACGGCCGGCTGGTGTCGCTGAAGGTCTTCCCCCGGGCGGAGTTTGAGCGGCTGGCGGCGCTGCCAAGCCCCATGCGGCGTGTCCTGACGGAGGGACAGCCAGTTGGATGAGGGAACACGGGCGCTTCTCCAGGCCCACCTGGAGAAGGCTCGGCAAAAGCACGAGGCCGCAGTCGCCCTCTTGAAGGCCGGTTTCTTCGAGGATGCTGTCTCGCGGGCCTATTATGCCGCGTTCCATGCCGCCCAGGCGGCGCTCCTGACCGAGGGGCAGCAGGCGGAAACCCACAAGGGCCTCAGCACGCTCTTCGGCTTGTTCTTCGTGAAGACGGGTCGGATCGAGAAGCGGTTCGGTCGCTACCTGGCTAAGATCGGCATCCTGGGAGGTGCCTCGTGAAAGGGGGGGCGGCAGGCTTGGGCAAGCTCGTGTCGGCGCTTCCCCGGTTCGAGCGGGCGCGTGTCCTCGTGGTCGGGGACCTGATGCTGGACGAGTACATCTGGGGGGCGGTCTCCCGAATCTCCCCCGAGGCGCCCGTCCCGGTGGTCCAGGTCCGCTCGGAGAGCGTCCGGCTCGGGGGGGCGGCCAACGTGGCCGCGAACCTGCGGGCCCTCGGCGCCCAGGTGAGTCTGGTGGGGGTGGTGGGGAACGACATCGCCGGTGAGCGGCTGGTGCACGAGCTGGAGCGGATCGGGATCAAAGGGGACGCGGTGCTAGTGGACCGGGGGCGGGCGACCACGATCAAGACCCGGGTGGTGGCCGGGAGCCAGCAGGTGGTCCGGTTCGACCGGGAGACCGTGGCGGACCTGCCGCCGAGCGGGGGACGGACGCTCTCGGGGCGGCTCAGCGACCTGCTGCCCGAGGCGGACGCCCTGGTCATCTCGGACTATGGCAAGGGGGTCATCACGGGACCTCTGGTGAGGGCGCTCCTGCCCCTGGCCCGCCGCCACCGGGTGCCGGTCGTGGTAGACCCGAAGCTGGCCCTCTTCCGCTTCTACCGCCGGGTGACGGTGATCACGCCGAACACCCACGAGGCGGCCGCGGCGGCCGCGCGGCCGATCCGGAGCGAGGACGACCTCGTGGCGGTCGGAAAGACGCTGCGGGCGCGGCTGGATGCTGACAGCCTCCTCATGACCCGGGGGGAGGAGGGGATGTCCCTTTTCGAGCGGGATGGGAGTGTCACCCGCATCCCGGCCGTGGCGAAGGAGGTCTACGACGTCACGGGGGCGGGCGACACCGTGGTGGCGACGCTCGCCCTGGGGCTGGCGGCCCGGTTGCCGGTGCGGCAGGCGGCGATGCTCGCCAACCAGGCCGCCGGCGTCGTGGTGGGGAAGGTGGGGACGGCCACGGTGGGCCGGGAGGAGCTGGCCCAGGCGGTCCTGGACGGCGCGGGGCCGCCCCTCCCGCGGCGGGATCCCTCGGGGGAGCGGACGGGCTGATCCATGGGACCGGCGCGAGCGGAGCGGGGTTCGGGCGAGCGTGGGGAGTCGGGAGGGGAATTTGCCCCCCGCCTCGTGGAGACGCTTCGGGCGGCGTTCGGGGAGCGCCTCGTGTCGGTTGTGCTGTTCGGTTCCCACGCGCGAGGCGAGGCGAAACCGGAGAGCGACGTTGATATCTTTCTCGTGGTGAAGGGGCTGCCGAACAGCCCGCTGGACCGGATCGGCGAAGTCCGCCGACCGGTGGCCGGCCGGTTCCGTGAGCGCGTCGCCTTCATTACCAAGACCCCCGAGGAGGTTCTAGCCGGCCTCCCATCCCTCTATCTGGACCTTGCCCTTGACGGTTGTGTGCTCTTCGACACGGGCTTCTTTCGCGACAGGCAAGCGGTTCTGCGAGGCCTGATCGAGGAGGCGGGCCTGCGGCGCGTGGTCCGAGACGGGGAATACCACTGGGAGTGGAAGACGCCCCCACGGCGAGGCTGGCGGCTCGACTGGGACGGGTACCGTGCACTTTGAGGAGGACGCCAGGTATCGCCTGCGGCTGGCGCGAGGCTTTCTCCAGGAGGCTGAGCAGGATTACGGACTTCGCCGCTGGCGCTCATGCGTGGATAACGCGCAGATGTCGGTCGAGAATGCGGCCAAGGCCATCCTGGCCCTCTTTGGGCCCCTGGCGAAGACGCACGAGCCGAGCACCCATCTGCGGAACCTGGTCGACAGTGGGCGAGTTGTCGGGGCGGCGAAGGAGACGCTGGAGCAGTTGCTGGAGACCTTTGGGACCATCGGAGCAGAGGAGCATTTCCTGACCGATTACGGGGACGAGGCAGCCTACCGGGACCCCTGGTCGCTCTTTGGGGAGAAGGATGCCCGCCGGGCGCTGGAGGCGGCACGGAGGTGCGCGTCGGGAGCGGCCCGAATTTTGGACGAGTTTCCCCGGTGAGGTGTCGAGCCTGTGGCGACTAGGCGCGGAGGGTCGGGCGAGGTGGGGATCGCTGACACGATCCACTACCGATTAGCCCGGCGGTTGGCGGAGGTCCTGCACCAGGCCTGGGGGGAGAACCTGGTTTCGGTGGTCCTCTACGGCTCGGCCGCCCGGAGAACGGCGCGGCGAGACTCGGACATTGACGTGCTCGTCGTCACCGAGAGGCTCCCGGGACGCTGGCACGAGCGCCTCGATCTCTTCCGGAAGGCCGCAGAAGTCCTGGAGCCGGAGCTGAGGAGGCTGCGGGAGGAGGGCTACTTCGTCGACTTTGCCCCGCTCGTCTGGACGCGGGACGAAGCGTGCCGGACGTCCCGCCTCTACCTCGATATGACCCTGGAGGAGGGGATCCTCTTCGACCGCGACGGCTTTTTCGCCGGCATCCTCGCCCGCCTGCGCGAGCGGCTGGCTCGCCTGGGGGCCGTCCGCCGCCGGGTCGGGCGGAAATGGTACTGGGACCTCAAGCCGGACTATCGGTATGGCGAGATCCTTGAGATATGACCAACCGCGACATGGCGCTCGGGCACCTGCGGCAGGCGGAGATCCGCCTGCAAACGGCTTGCTTCGCCCGAGAGCAGGGACACTGGCCCTTCGCCGTTCGGCAGGCGCAGGAGTGCGTGGGGCTGGCCTTGAAGGCGGTGCTGAACGTCGTCGGCCTGGACCCGCCCAAGTGGCACGATGTCGGCGTGATCCTCCAGCAGGAGCGTCGGCGCTTTCCGGAATGGTTTGCCAAGGACGTGGATATGATGGCTTACCGGTCGCGGAAGCTGACGGACGACCGGGAGCGCAGCATGTACGGGAGCGCGGAGCTCAGCCTCCCGGCTCACGACATCTTCGGTGAACTGGACGCCCGGGAGGCGGTCACGGCGGCTGACGAGACCTTTGCGGCCGTGAATCGGCTGGTGGAAGCCCAGGGGGCGTGATGGTGGGAAAGGGTTGGCGGACGCGGAGGCGAGGATGAAGGTGGTCGCCGTCATCCCGGCCCGCTATGCCTCCAGCCGGTTCCCGGGGAAGGCCCTGGCGGACCTCGCTGGCAAGCCGATGGTCCAGCATGTGGCGGAGCGGGCGGCGCAGGCCAAGACCGTGGACCGGGTCTTGGTGGCCACGGACGACGAGCGGATCGCCGCGGCCGTCCGGG
>JAKEHP010000327.1 GCA_022614955.1 Candidatus Methylomirabilota bacterium | reverse complement strand
TCCGGCCTGCCGGTCGTGATCGTGAACCCGACGGCCCCCGTGGGGGCCTACGACGTGAAGCCCACCCCCACCGGGCAGATGATCGTGGACTTCCTGGGAGGGCGGATGCGGGGGGTGCTGCGCACCGGGCTCAACTTGGTGGCGGCCTCCGACGTGGCGGCTGGGCACCTGCTGGCCGCCGAGCGGGGGAAGGTGGGGGAGCGGTATATTCTGGGACACGCGAACCTGATGCTCCAGGAGATCTTCACCCTCCTGGCCCGTCTCACCGGGATCCCCGCCCCCCGCCTCCGGGTCCCGTACGTCGTCGCGGTAGCCGCCGCGGCTGCTTCGGAGGGTCTCTCCCGCCTGACGGGGCGCCCGCCCCGGATCCCGCTGACGGGGGTGCGGATGGCGCGCAAGATCATGTTCTTTGACCCCGGGAAGGCGGTCCGGGAGCTGGGCCTCCCCCAGACACCGGTGGAGGGGGCGCTCCGGGAGGCGGTGGACTGGTTCACCGCCCACGGCTACGCGGGACGCTGAGATGGAGACGGCCGAATACCTGGAGGCGCGGCGACTCCTGGTGGATGAGGCGCTCCGCCGGGTCCTCCCTCCCGAGACGGCGGAGCCGGCCCTCCTCCACCGGGCGATGCACTACAGCATCTTTGGCGGGGGGAAGCGGCTCCGCCCCGTCCTGGTCCTGGCGGCAGGGGAAGCGGTGGGCGGAGCCGTTGAGCCGCTCCTGCCCGTCGCGGCCGTCCTGGAGCTCATCCACACCTACTCCCTGGTCCACGATGATCTCCCGGCCATGGACGATGACGACCTCCGTCGGGGCCGGCCGACAAGCCACCGGGTGTTCGGCGAGGCGGTGGCCATCCTGGCGGGGGACGCGCTCCTGACCGAGGCCTTCGGCCTCCTCACCGCTCCGGACTGCGTGAGCCGCCACGACCCGAAGCGGCTCCTGACGGTAATCCAGGAGATCGCGGCCGCCGCCGGGTCCCGGGGGATGGTCGGGGGGCAGACCCTGGACATCGTCTCCGAGGGGCAGGCGGTGGACGCGGCGGGCCTCGAGTCGGTGCACCGGCGCAAGACCGGGGCCCTCATCCGCGCGTCGGTCCGGGCCGGGGCGCTCCTGGCCGGGGCGAGCCAGGTTCAGCTCGAGGCAATCACGGCCTACGGGGAGGCGGTCGGCTTGGCGTTCCAGATCGCGGACGATATCCTGAACGTGGAAGGGGAGGCGGCGACCACGGGGAAGGCGGTGGGGAGCGACGCCGCCAAGGGCAAGGCGACCTACCCGGCTGTCCACGGGCTGGCGGAAGCGAAGGCCCGGGCGGCCGCCTTGCTGGCCGAGGCGCTCAAGTCCCTGGAGCCGCTCGACCACCGGGCCGATCCGCTCCGCGGCATCGCCCGTTTCATCGTGGACCGGCAGCGGTAGGGGAAGTCCGCGGGGAGAGCGAGGTGGAGATCCCACGGACAATGCCGGCGGCCGTGTATGTCGGGGACGGGCGCGTGGAGACCCGATCCCTGCCGGTCCCGGTCATCGGACCCGGCGAATTGCTGGTGGCCCTCCGCTCCTGCGGCCTCTGCGGCTCCGACATCTACAAGATCGTGCACGGGACCGTCCGGGCGCCTGCGGTCCTGGGTCATGAGGTGGTGGGGGCCGTGGTGGCGGTGGGAACAGGGGTACAGCGGTTCGCGCCGGGGAGCCGGGTGGTCGTGGCGCACCACGTCCCCTGCGGGACCTGCCACTACTGCCGCCACGGGAACATCTCCATGTGCCGGGCCTTCCGCTCGAGCAACCTCGATCCGGGAGGGTTCGCCGCCTTCATCCGGGTCCCGGCGCGCCACGTAATGGAGGTCACCTTCCCGGTGCCGGATTCCCTCACCGACGAGGAGGCGGCCTTCACCGAGCCGCTCGCCTCCTGCCTTAGAGCGATCAAGCGCGGAGGTCTGCAGCCGGGGGAGGCTGCGGTCGTGGTCGGCCTCGGCTCGATCGGGCTGCTCCTCACGCAGCTCCTCCGCCTCCGGGGCGCGCGGGTCGTGGGGGTGGACCCGCTCCCGGGCCGGTGCGGGCTGGCCCGGCGGCTCGGAGCGGAGGCGGCCCTCGACCCGACCCGCGAGGATGTGGCCGCGGCCGTCCGGGCCGTGAGCGACGACCGCGGTGCCGATCTGGTCCTCCTCGCAGCGGGGAGCGCGGCGACCCTTCCCCTCGCCCTCGACTGGGTCCGGGACGGCGGCGCCCTCTGCTGTTTCGCCCCCCTGGCGCCGGATGCGCCCGTCCCGGTGAACCTCAACCCCCTCTACTATCGGGAGCTGACCCTCTTCGGCAGCTACTCCCCCTCGCCGAGCGAGCTCCGGGAGGCCCTGGAGCTCCTGGCAACCAGGCGCGTCCGGGTGGCCGAGCTCATCACCCACCGGCTTCCCCTGACCGCCCTCGGGGAGGGGGTGGCGGCCGTCCGGGAGCACCGGGCCCTGAAGGTCATTCTCACCCCGGGCGAGGAGAGGGGCTGATGTCGCGTGCCAGCGGCCGCGGGGGCGCACCCGTCCCGACCCGGATGCGGGCAGTCACCTTCCACGGCCCCGGGGACATCCGGTACGGGACGGTCCCGGTCCCCCGGCCAGGGCCCGGGGAGGTCCTGGTCCGGGTAGAGGTCGCCCTGACCTGCTCAACCGACGTCAAGACCTTCCGCCGGGGGCACCCGGTCATGATCCAGGAGATCCCCACCGTCTTCGGCCACGAGTTCGCCGGGGAGGTGGCGGCGGTTGGGGAGGGCGTGGAGCAGTTCCGGGTCGGCCAGCGCGTTGCCGCCGCCAACTCCGTTCCCTGCTTCACCTGCGAGGACTGCCGGCGCGGACGGGAGAACCTCTGCGAGCAGCTCCACTTCCTGAACGGCGCGTTCGCCCAGTACATCCGGGTCCCGGCACCGTTGGCGGCGGTGAACCTGCTCCCCCTCCCAGACGATCTGCCGGCCCGGGAGGCCGCCTTCCTGGAGCCGCTCGCCTGCGTCCTGCACGGGATTGACCGGGCCGGGGTCCGGGTGGAGGACACCGTCGCCATCCTGGGCACCGGCCCCATCGGCCTCCTGCTCCTGCAGGCGGCGCGGCTGCGGGGCGCCCGGTGCGTCGCCGTCGGCCGGGGGGCGCTCCGCCTCAGTCGGGCCTATGCGTGCGGGGCAGAGGCCGTCGTGGACCTCGCCGCCAACCTGGACCCGGTGGCGGCGGTCCGGGAGCGGACGCGGGGTGGGCTGGGACCCGACATCGTCATCGAGGCGGTGGGGCGTCCGGAGGCATGGGAGCAGGCGGCGGCCATCGTCCGGAAAGGGGGGACGGCGGTGTTTTTTGGCGGCTGCGCCCCCGGTAGCGAGGTCCACCTTGACACTCG
>JAKEHP010000042.1 GCA_022614955.1 Candidatus Methylomirabilota bacterium | reverse complement strand
TCCTCAACTGGTGCAGCAGGTTGTCCCGTGCAGCGTGCACCTCGAGGTGCACGTCGCACCGAAGCACCCCTCGGTCCTCACCCTGGGGACCGAGCGGATGGGCTCGGGGACGCTTGTTGCGGAGGACATGGTTCTCACGGTCAACTACATCACCCTGGGTGCGGCCGCCGTGACGGTTACCGGGCCGCACGGCCGCCGGGCCAAGGGCGAGGTGGTGGCCAGAGATTTCGACAGCGGTCTCGCGCTGGTGAAGATCCCCCGGGGTCTGGGGCCGCCCGCCCCCCTGGGGGAGGCGGCGGCAGCGGTGCCGGGGCAGCCGGTCTTCGTCCTGGCTAGCGCCACGCCCACGGCCCGGCGGGTCAGGCCGGGCGTCCTGACCGAGGTGGGCCCCTTCGATGCCGCCTGGGAGTACATGTTGGATCGGGCGCTGAAAGCGAGCGCCCCCAATCCTGGCTTTGGGGGGGGCGCCCTGTGCGATCTGCAGGCCCGGATGCTGGGGGTGGTCTCCTTGAGCCTGGCGGAGGTGGCCCGGGCCTCCCTGGCGGTCCCCGTGGACCTGTACCGCGGCCACCGTGACGAGCTCCTCCAGCACGGCCGGGTCCTGAGTCGACCTCCCCGGGCGTGGCTCGGTCTCTTCAGCCAGGGCGGGGCGGGAGGTTTGCAGGTGGTGGCTGTCATCCCGGGCTCCCCCGCCGCCCGGGCCGGCGTCCGGGAGGGGGATCTCCTCATCGGCTTGGACGTGATCCGGCTGGGCAGCCGCCGGGAATTCTACACCGAACTCTGGAAGCACCGCCCGGGCGGGCCGGTCCTCCTCAGCCTCCTGCGGGGGGAGACCCCCAAGGCGATCGAGGTGGTGGCCGGCGACCGGGCGGAATTCTACCGCTAGCCGCGCCACCGCGCACTGCCCGTATACCTACAGCCGTTTCACGGAAATAGCCAGCCAGACCAATAGGATCCTTATCTCGACTTGTGGGATGGACTTCGACACTGTATGACCGTGTGCCTTAACCCATGGGGAGGGAATTGACTGTCATGTGGGTATGTTATATTCTGTACGCCGTAGGTAGGCTGTAGAAATGACAAATGGCGTACAGAATATAACGAGAGCCTCCCTGGGGAGGACAGAGGCGCGGTTCCTCGCGAAGATAGGCACACGCGCTACCTTCTCCATTGATGATGCCCGTCAGGTGTTGGGCCACACCGAGGATGACCCTACCCGTCAGTTCTTGGAAACGCTGCAGCGAAAGGGGTGGATCCGACGGGTCAGGCGGGGGCGCTTCGCAGTCATCCCCCTGTCTTCCGGGGAGGAGCGCACGCCCCAACTCCATGAGTTCCTCGTCGCAATGGAACTCGTTTCGCCCGCTGCGATCGCCTACTGGTCCGCCATGAACCATCACGGAATGACCGACCAGATTCCCCGGACGGTCTTCGTCGTTACCAATCATCGCGTACGCCGCCCCCCGAAGGAAGCTCTTGGTATGAGGTTCAAGATTGTCGCGCTTCGACCAGCCAAGTTCTTCGGACTCGTTCAGGATTGGCTGGACGAGCAACCCTTCTGGATCACAAGCAAGGAGAAGACAATCATCGATGGTCTGGATCTTCCAAAATATGTGGGGGGTGTGGGCGAAGTGGCCAAAGCGCTCACCAGGGCATGGGATGAGCTTGATGAGGCCAAGCTTCGGAACTACGCCGAAAAGCTCGGTAACTCCGCCGCAACCAAGCGCCTGGGCTATTTGATGGAGAGCTTAGGTCTCGGCGATCCCGAGACTTTACGCAAGACACTAAAAATCTCCTCCGGTTTTTCGCCGCTGGACCCCACGCTCCCGAGACGGGGGAGGCACAATCGCAGGTGGCAACTGCTAGTCAATGTAGAGGTCACCCGGTGATTACTGCAGCCGAGCTCCACCGCGCGGCAAACGCGGAAGGACTTCGATTCGACCAGGCGGAGAAAGACTATGTGATCGTGTGGCTTTTGTGTGGTTTGTCACAACCGAAGCTGTCTCCCAAGGGATGGGCATTCAAGGGGGGAACCTGCCTGAGGCACTGCTATTACCCGGGTTATCGCTTCTCAGAGGACATCGATTTCACGTGTGTCGCCGACCCTCGGAGCCCAGAAGCTGCCCGTAGGGCGCTCGATAAAGTGGCTGCGTGGGTAAATGGAGCCTCAGGCGTTATCCTGGGGAGTAGGGTCCCCAGGACCATTCCAGGAGACTTCCAAGTAGAGATTCCGGTCGAGTACAGCCGAGGAGGCCCACGTAGGCGGGGCCTTGCGAGTGTGCAAGTTCACCTGACCTTCGACGAGCCAATCCTGACTGAAGTGGTCCCCCGGCCCGTCAGGGCGAGATTCTCCGATGTGAGCGACTTCCAAATCGCGGCGTATAGCCAGAGGGAGATTGTCGCGGAGAAGATGCGGGCGCTGCTTCAACAGCAGAAAAAATGGCCTCGCCCGAGGGACCTATATGACCTTTGGTACATCCTCTGCCAGTCGGGAGAGCGCTTCGATCCGGCAGAGCTGAGAATGCTCTTCGTAGAGAAATGCCGGGCGCGCCAGATTGAGCCGGACGTGGCGAGCCTGGTTTCCGAAGACCTCAAAGGGTGGAACAGAGAGGCTTGGGGAAATCAACTGGGACCGATGATGAAATCTCTTCCGGACCTCGACAGGGTATGGGGGGAATGGGTAGCCATCGCTCGCGAAATTTTCCAGTGATTACGTTGAATTTTGCTGTTTCAGCCGTGCTTCAGGTTTCTTATAAGACAAGCTGGTCTTGAGCAGTGTCTCGCCGGCAGCCCTGATTGAAGCCTGTAGCTGCGCGACCCGCGCGCGAGGGAGGCCGCATGCCGTCCGACCCGCTCGGCCCCGGCATCCTGGAGGGACTCCGCCGGCTCTCCAGCCCCACCGTGGCCAACGCCATCGAGACCTTCAACTGCCGTCCCCGCTCAGAGGGGTTCATGCGGGCCGAGATCCGGTGCATGTTCCCGGAGCTGCCCCCGCTCGTGGGATACGCCGCCACGGCCCGCATCATGGCGAGCCGGCCGCCGGCGGAGGGGTGCCGGATCCCCCCCGAGCGGTGGTGGGACTACCTCCTGGGTCTCCCCGCCCCGCGGGTCGTGGTGATCCAGGACCTAGACCGCCCCCCCCTCGGGGCCTTCTGGGGCGAGGTGCAGGCGAACATCCACCGGGCGCTCGGCTGCGCCGGGGCCATCACCGACGGGGGCGTGCGGGACCTCCAGGAGGTGTCCGCCCTGGGGTTCTCCCTCTTCGCCGCTGAGATTCAGGTCTCCCACGCCTATGTCCACCTGGTGGACTTCGGCGGCCCCGTGAGTGTGGGGGGCCTGCTCGTCCGGCCCGGCGATCTCCTCCACGGGGACCGCCACGGGGTCGTCCAGGTCCCGCTGGATCTTGCGGCCCGGATCCCGGAGGCGGCGGCCGCGGTGGAGCGGCAGGAGCGGGAGATCATCGCCGCGTGCCAGGCGTCGGGCTTCACCCCGGAGCAGCTAAAGACTACCTGGCGACGCCTCCGCGGCTAGACAGGTTCTCCAGGGCCGATCGCCTCGACGGGCACCTCGGCCACCGCCACCGGCGGCGCCAGGATGACCTCGTCCGCCCCCCACCCCGCCACCCGCCTCGCCTCCGCCCCGATCCCCAGGATGGCCGGCAGGAGACGCCGGATATTGTCATTCACCCGAATCGCGTTCACTGCGAGCGGTTCCGCCAGGCGCCCGTCCCGGATCAGGAACGAGTCGGCCACCGCGGTCCCGGTGAAGTCGCCGGCCCTGAGCCCGTTGATGGGGTAGGTGTACCAGAGGCGTCCGAGGTAGAGGCCCCGTCCCACGCGGGCCAGGAGGGTCGAGAGCGGCTCCGCCGGCTCCCCCGTCAGGAGGACATTGCTGGCGGCAATGCCGACGGGGACCTCGGCGGAGCGCAGGCCGCCCGCCAGGCGGAAGCCGTTCCGGGGAAGGAGCGCCTCCGCGGCACCGTTCGGCTCGCACCCCAGCTTGGCCGCCGCCGCCCCGTCGCGGAGAGCCCGCCCGTGCTCGTACGCATTCGCCAGCGTCCCCACCAGGACGCCCCGCTCGATGAGGGCCGTTCGCCCCGTCGGGAGCCCCTCGCAGGTGATGCCGCGGCTTCCCGGTAGGCCCGGCGCGGCGCCATCGTCCGCGAGGGAGAGGGCGGGGGCCGCGATCCGCTGCGTGAGCTGGCCCTGGAAGACGGAGGTCCCCCGGAGCAGGTGCTCCAGGGAGACGGAGGGGAGGATCAGGTAGGTGAGGAGATCGGCCACGGCCGCCGGACCAAAGATCACCGGGAGCACCCCGCCCGGGACCCGGACTCCGCCCCGGGCCGCGAGGGCCGAGGAGGCCGCCTCCACGCCGGCGGCCTCGGTCAGGTCCGCGAGCCGCGCGACCACCTGGCCCCCCGTCCCCTTCGCGTCCCAGGCTTCCACCATGGCGGTTACGTTCACCAGGGCAGACGCGGCGGTGTCGGCCTGGACGGGCAGGTGACTCGAGCCGACGGCCATCGTCTCCTGGCGGATGGTCACGTCCCCCCCCACGATGATCCCGAGGGAGGCCGGATCGGTGCTGCGGAGGATGCCGGCGGCGTCGAAGGTCCTGAGCGCCCCCTCGAGCACCCGCCAGCCTGCCGCCACCAGTGCCTCGTCGGAGAGCCGCAGCAGGGCGGGGTCGTGGTGCCGCCTCAGCCGCCGCCGCTCGCCCGTCCCGGCCGGCAGCCCGGAGAAATCCGGGTCGGCCACGGCGCCCTGCCGGGCCCGGGTGAGGGCCTCCCGCCAGGCCGCCGCGGTGGGGGGACCGGGGGCGCTGCCGAAGCCGACGCGGCGGCCCTCCGGCGTCCGGAAAGGGGCGCGGACCGCCACGCCCGCTGCCTCCTCCGACTTGGGCTCCTCGATGCCGTGGCACGGCAGGTGGGAGGTGTAGTTCAGGCGGACGGTGAGGTGCCTGCTGCGGCAGGCGTAGGCCTCCACCTCGACGAGGTCAGGAAGGGATCGGAAGTGGGCGAGCGCCTCCGCGACGGCCTGGGCCAGGCGGCTGGCCATCAGGCTCCTCCCACCAGGCGGGCCCGGCTCCGGAGGGTGGGTCCGCCGTTGCCCACCCGCTTCGTCTGCATCGGCTGGCCCTTCCCGCAGTTCGGGATGGGAAAGAGGGCGAGGTCGCTGCCCACCGCGTCCACCGCGCTGAGGAACGCCCGGCTCCCGGCGGCCAGCCCCCCGTCCCGGTAGAGGCGGCCCAGTTCTCCTCGGCGGATCTCGTACACCTTCATGGCGGAGATGCGGAACTGCTCCCGGGACTCGGCAATGGAGGGAGTCCGGTGTCCGACCAAGTAGTAGCCCTCTTCCACCTCGGCGATGATCTGGGCCGGGTCGCTGAGTCCGGGAGCGAAGAGGGTGTTGTTCATCCGGACGAGGGGGACGAGGCCGGCGCCGGTTGCGGTGTAGGCGCCGTTCGGCTCCGCCTGGAGAAGCGCCGCCGTCTGGCGGCTGTGGAGGAAGCCGCGGAAGAGGCCTCCCTCGATGTGCAGGACCTTCCTCCCCGGCGTCCCCTCGTGGTCGTAGCGGTACTGGCCGTACCCGGGCAGGGTCGGGTCGGAGTAGGCCGTCACCAGGGGGGAGGCGATCGGCTCCCCCACGCGGTGGCGCTCGAGGTCCGTCAGCAGCCAGGATCGGCCGGCGTAGGCCGTCTCCATCTTGAGGGCCCGGTCGGCCTCGCAGGGGTGTCCCACGATCTCGTGGCAGAGGAGCGCGTTGTAGTGGGGATCGGTGACGACCACCACCTCGCCTTCGGTGGTGGGGCAGGGAGGGGAGGCCGTGAGCGCCAGGGCGTCCTCGGCTAATCCGAAGGCGAAGGCGGGCAGGTGGGGAAGCGCTGTGTAGGGGGTGAAGACCCCGTCGGTCAGGACCTCCCACCCCGCGGGGTGGCCCAGGACATCGGAGAGCTCCTCGCTCACCCCGTCCCGCTCGGCGACCACGGTGACCCAGCCCTGGGTGAGGGCCTGGTCCTGGTCGAGGCAGGCTCCTTCGGAGCTGGCGAAGCAGTGTCGGCTCCGCTCCGTCAGGAGGTGGATGGCATTGTGGACGAGGGCGGAGTGCTGGTCCTTCAGGCTGCGGGAGGTCTCGAGGGCGAGCGCGGCGACCGCCTGGAGCGGGACCTCGCGCGGATCGAGTCGGAAGGTGGGGGGGACGGTGTCCCGCCGGACCGGGATCGGAGCGAGGGAGAGATCCGCCAGTGTGCGGGCGAGTCGGGGGAGTGCTTTCTGCAGGGCGGCCTTCGCGGCGGCGGCGGCGACGGCCCGGGCGTGGGCGTGCCGGCAGGCGGCCCGGAGCAGGCGGGGCAGGTGGGGGAGGTCGTCCGGCGCGAGGCTCCGCCCGACATACCCGGGCGCCGGGATCGGGTCCCCCGCGATGACCCGGACGCCGAAGGCGGCTGTGGCCTCGCGCCCCGAGGCCCGGGGGCGGCCGTCCTCCGCGCTGGCCCGCTGTGCCTCCCGGACTTCCAGGCGGATGTCGAGGTACCGGCAGACCGGGAGGCGACGGAGCAGGTCCGTGGCCAGCGCTGCCAGGCGCTCCCGGAACTCGTCAATCAGCTCGATGCGCAAGGCTGTCATCCATGGTCGAGACGCGGGACTGATTCTCCGCGCCGGGAGGGGCAGCCGGTCCGCGAGGCGTTGCCCGGGGAGACTTTTCCGTTGACAGGCATGGGCCCCCCAGTATAATCCCCCCATCCTGCCGGCCTCAAGCGTGCCGCGGGGCCCCCCCCGCGGGCGACAGCCTGCGCCCCACGCATCTGTTCTCATCTGTTCCCGGAATCCCGCCGCGTTGCCTCGGCTCGCCCGCCGGGTCAGCGCGGGCCGGAGCGTGGGGCGCGAAACCGGAGCGGGATCGAAGTCCCATCCTGCATGCGTGGAGGGGAGCGGTGCGATGCCGCGCCAGAGGGGGACTGGGGAGACTGCTCCTCGCGGTCACCCTCGCCCTCGAAGCGATCGGCGCGCCGGCTGCTGCCGAGGCGAAGAAGGTTAAGATCGCCCAGGCGGCGGAGAGCCTCCTTTACCTGCCGGCCTACGTGGCCTCGGTACAGGGCTACTTCAAGGAGGAGGGCCTGGAGGTCACCCAGATCCCCACGGGGGGGGGCGGGGCCGAGGTGCAGGCCCTCCTCGCCGGCAAGGTGGACTTCGCCATGGCCGGCGGCGCCGCCCAGCTTTCGGCGATGCAGAAGGGGGCGAAGCTCCTCGCCGTCGCCAACATCGGTGACAAGCTGGCGGTCAACTTCGCCATCCACAAGGAGGCGGCCAGGGCCAGAGGGATCACGGAGCAGACGCCCTTCGTCGAGAAGCTGAAGGCGATCAAGGGGCTGACCTTCGGGGCCACCGGTCCGGGGACCATCACCTGGCAAGTGGGCGAGTACTTCGTCAGCCGGGCGGGCTACACGCTCCAGAAGGAGGTCCAGATGATCGCCTCCGGGGCCGGGCCGGTCCTCCTGGCGGCTCTGGAGCAGCGGAAGATTGACGTCCTCATCGAGACCGTTCCGGTCCCGGAGACGGCCGTGGATCGGGGCACCGCCATCATGCTCTTCAACCTGGCCAAGGGGGAGGACCCGGAGATCGGCGAGTTCATGCTGGGAAACCTCCTGGTCCGCCCCGAGTCCGCCCGGCGGGAACGCGACACGGTCCGCCGGATGGTTCGGGCCCTCCTGAAGGGGAGCAGGTTCGTCACCGAGCGGAGCCCGGAGGAGACCGCGGAGGTTATCCAGAAAACTCCCCTGGGCAAGTTTCCCAAGGGGGTCCTGCTGGCCGGGGTCGCCTCCGTGAAGGGGGCCTTCCCCCCGCACGGGCGGATGAGCCAGCGGGCCCTGGACGTCACTCAGAAGCTGATGCGGGAGGCGGGGCAGCTCCAGCGGACCTTCACGCTTCTGGAGATCTACAGCCCGGAGTTCCTTCCCTAAGCGGGCGGAGCCGGGGACGCTCTGCGGTGAGGAGGCAGGATGAAGTTCGTCCGGTTCCGCGCGGGCGGGACGGCGCGCTACGGCATCCTGGAGGATCGGCGCGTCACGGAAATCCGGGGGAGCATCTATGGCCGGTACCAGCGCACGCGAAGGAGTTACGCGCTCAGCCGGGTCCGCCTGCTCCCCCCGTGCGAGCCGACGAAGATCGTGGCCGCAGGCCTCACGTACCGGGAGCACGCCGCCGAGTTTGGCCATCCCGTCCCGGAGGAGCCGATCATCTTCTTGAAGCCCTTAACGGCCCTCATCGGGCCCGGGGACAGGATCGTGTACCCGGCCATCAGTCAGCGGGTGGACTATGAGGCCGAGCTGGCCATCGTGATGAAGCGAAAAGGCCGGAATATTCCCCGGGGCCAGGCCCTCCGCTACGTCCTGGGCTACACCTGCCACAATGACGTCACCGCCCGGGACATCCAGAAGAAGGACGGCCAGTGGACCCGTGGCAAGTCCTTTGATACCTTCGCCCCCCTGGGGCCCTGCATCGCCACCGACCTTGACCCCCACCGGGTGCGCATCGAGGCCCGGGTCAACGGCGAGGTCCGTCAGTCCTTCAAGAGCGACCAACTCATCTTCGATGTGCCGACCCTGGTGGCATTCATCTCCCAGGTGATGACGCTCTACCCCGGGGATGTCATCGCCACCGGGACGCCCCCCGGCGTGGGGCCGCTCAAGCGGGGGGACGTGGTGGAGGTGGAGGTCGAGGGGATTGGCGTTTTGCGCAATCGGGTAGTTTAAGGGGCGGGAGCGGGTCAGGGCTTGGCCGGAAGGCAGCGAGCGCGCTAGAATCACCTGAACGCCTAGGCAGCTGCCCGAGTCGAATTCCGCGGGCGTTCCGGTAGCGACGAGAAATCGCGGTCAGCATCAGGGGGCCGGCGCAGGCGCCGGCTACCCGGACGGTGTCCCGGGGAGGGCCTCGAGCACCCGCCTCGGCCTCGGGGCATGGGAATGCGGCGCGTCGTTCCCTCCCTCCCGAGCGCTGCATCCCAGGCCGGGAAGGTCCGATGGGGTGTGCCCCCCAATGCCACATCCCAGCGGGCCTTCCCGGTCAATTCTTTTCGCAGAGGTCTCTGGCGCCCCGCGTGGAAAACCCCCCGCAGTTGGAGTATGCTTGGCACTCCAACGGGGGGGCGCCATGTGGGCGGTGGAGGCGGAGGGACTGACCAAGACGTTCGTGAGTGGGTGGCTCAGGCCGCGCCGCCGCGAGGCGCTCGCCGGGGTCTCCCTCCGCGTCGCTTCGGGGGCCATCTACGGCATCGTGGGGCCGAACGGGGCCGGCAAGACGACCCTCCTCTCCATCCTGGCGACCATCCTCACCCCCGACGCGGGGCGGGCTATAATCCTCGGCCACGACCTGGCGCGAGAGTCCGGCGCCATCCGCGAGCGCCTCAACCTTGTCAGCGGCCACGCCAATTTCGTCTGGAGCCTCCGGGTCGCCGAGATCCTGGACTTCTACGGCCGCCTCTACGGGCTGCCGGCGCGGGAGCGGCGACTCCGCGTGGAGGAGCTGCTGGACTGGTGCGAGCTGCGCCCGTACCGGGCCGTGCCGTACAATGAGCTTTCTACCGGGCTCAAGCAGCGCCTGGCTCTCGCCAAGGGCCTCGTCAACCGCCCGGAGGTGCTCCTCCTGGACGAGCCGACCGTCGGTCTCGACCCGGACATGGCTCTCAAGGTCCGGGCGCAGATCGCCGAGCTGCGGGCCCGCGGGCGGGTTACGGTTCTCCTCTGCACCCATTACATGCGGGAGGCAGAGCAGCTGTGCGACCGGGTCGCGTTCCTGAAGCGGGGGGTGATCCTGGCCGAGGGGGCCCCCGCCGAGCTGAAGCGGCGCCTGGGCCTGGGGGACGGCATCTGTCTCCGGGTCACCGGTCCCCTGCCCGACCTGGCGGGTGTCCCGGGCCTGCTCCAGTGGGCCGTCCAGGACGGCCAGCTTGCCTGCACCGTGGACGAAGCGGCCACCCGCCTGCCGAGCCTCCTGGGCCGGCTTCAGGCGGGGGGCGTGACCGTCCAGGAGCTGCGGGTCACCGAGCCGGATCTGGAGGATGTCTTTGTCGAGTATGCGAAGCCACACCATTAAGGCGGGCGCCTTTTTCATCCGCAACCTCCGCATGACCCGGCGCAACGCCTTCACCCTCTTCGAGGTCCTCTTCTGGCCGGCGGTGGGGCTGGCCTCGCTCGGCCTGCTCACCCGCTTCCTGGCCCTGGATGCCGACACGACCGCGTTTGTCCTCACCGGGACCATCGCCCTCAGCGTGGTCCAGGTCTGTCAGCTGGACGTAGCCTACGGTCTCCTCTTCGACATGTGGAGCAAGAGCGTGAAGCACCAGTTCCTGGCCCCGATCGGCGTGGGGCACCTGGTGGCCGGCTCCTGGGCCATGGGGGCGGTCCGGGGGGTGCTGGCCTTTCTGGTGATGGCCTCCTTCAGCACGTGGGCCTTCGGCTTCGACTTCCTGAAGGCTGGCCCCCTCCCGCTGATCCTCTTCCTCCTGGGCTGCGTCCTCAGCGCGGCGGCTGTGGGGGTCCTGGTCTGCATCCTGGTCCTCTGCTTCGGGTATCGAGCCGAGGTCGCGGCCTGGTCGCTTGTCAGCATGCTGATGGTTCTCTGCGGGGTGTACTACCCCGTGGAGATCCTCCCGGCCCCGCTGGCGGTGGCCGGTCGCGCCCTCCCCCTGACGGGCATCCTGGAGGGGTTCCGGGCGGGCTACGGTTTCCCCCCCGCCGGCTCAGCCCCCTGGGCCGCCGGCTTCGCCTGGGGGGTGGCCTATCTGGTGGCGGGGGGCCTCACGCTGCACTGGGCGACGCGGTACGCCCGGCGGAGCGGGATGCTCCTCCGCCTCTCGGAGTGACGCGATCTCTTGGCTGCCCCGCCTGGGACCGCTATAATCGCGGGACCGCCCGCGAGAGAAAGGAGCACGGGTGGCCGAGCCACGGGGGAGGACGAGGGGAATGCGCACCCCGGTCCGGCGCCACGTCTCAGCGGGGGGTGTCATCTTCCGGGCCCAGGAGGGGCTGCCGGAGGTAGCCCTGATTGGGACCCGGCAGGGGAGCGTCTGGGGCCTCCCCAAGGGGACGGTGGAGCCGGGGGAGGACCCGGAGGTAACCGCCCGCCGGGAGGTCCGGGAGGAAACCGGTCTGGACGGGGCGGTGGTGGCCCCCCTGGGCAGCGTGCAGTACTGGTTCTACGAGAAGGGAATCCGGGCCCGCGTCCACAAGACGGTCCACTTTTACCTGCTGGAGTACACCGGGGGCCGGCCTGCTGATCATGACCAGGAGGTGGAGGAGGTCCGGTGGGTCCTTCTCCCCGAGGCCCACGCCCGCCTCAGCCACGAGAACGAGCGGCACGTCCTGCAACGGGCCTGGGCTCTCCTCCATATGCGGGTCCCCGGGACGCCGGCTCCGCCGGCCGAGGAGGAGGATGCTGGACCTGGCGGCGCTGCGGAGGATTCTGGTGCAGCGGCAGACTCCCCCCGCTGAGAGGACCGGGCTGCGCCCCGCCGCCGTCCTGGTCCCCCTGACCGCTGGCCCCGCGGGGCCGGGCGTTGTTCTCGTCCGCCGGAGCGCCACACTACCGCTGCACGGCGGACAGATCGCGTTCCCCGGGGGCACCTGGGATCCGACCGACGCCGACCTGCTGGCCACGGCCCTCCGGGAGGCGGAGGAGGAGATCGGGCTCCGGCGAGCCGATGTGGAGGTCCTGGGGGCCCTGAGCGACACCGTCACGGCGACCTCCCGGTTCTGCATCCGTCCCTTCGTCGCGTGGATCCCCCCGGGCACCGTCTTCGCTCCCGATCCGGCCGAGGTGGAAGCCATCCTCCCGATCCCTCTAGCCCTGCTTCGGGAGCCGGCGAACTTTCGGGAGGAGCGGTGGGAGCGGGAGGGGCGGACGTTCCCCGTCTACTTCTACCAGGCCGGCACCGAGGTCATCTGGGGGGCCACCGCCCGGATCCTGCGGGAGCTCCTGGGCCTCCTCTCTCTGCCAGCGCCGGAGCCATCCGGGTGATCACCCACGCCCCCACCCGCCTCTGGTAGAGGGCGGGAGGGCCCATGGACGCCCCGCTGGATCTCATCCAGGACATCCTGCCCGGGACGGTCGCCCTGGCGGTCCGGGTCCGGGAAGGGCACCGGTCCATTCCCATCCTGGGGGAGGAGCGGATGGGGAGCGGGGCCGTGGTGGACAGCCGTGGCTACATTCTCACTGTCAACCATGTCGTGCTGGGAGCGGAGGAGATCACCGTGGGCCTCACCGACGGTCGGACGCTGGAGGCCCGCGTCGCCGCCCAGGACTACGACAGCGGTCTGGCCCTCCTGCGGCTCGAGGAGGCAGGGCTCACGACCCTCCGGATGGGCTCCTCCCTGGACCTCACGCTCGGGGACCCGGTCTTCGCCGTGGGGAGCACGGGCCAGGCGGAGCGCCGGGGGAGCGGAGGCCTGGTCACCTACCTGGGGGAGTTCGACGCGGAGTGGGAGTACAGGCTGGACCGGGCCATCGTCTCCACGGCGGAGAACCCCGGCTACGGCGGCGGGCCCCTCTTCGATAACCGGGGTCTGATGGTCGGGGTCGTCTCGCTGAACCTGGAGGGGATCGGCCAGGCCAGCCTGGCCATCCCGGTGGAGGCCTATCGGCTACACCGGCTCGAGCTGCTCGAGCACGGTGGGATCGTCAGTCGGCCGCGCCGCGCGTGGCTGGGCTGCTACGTGGAGAGCGTCGAGGGAGGGATGCTCATCTCCGGCATGGTCCCCGGGGGGCCCGCGGAGGTCGGCGGGCTGAAGCAGGGGGACCGGATCCTGGAGGTGGGCTTCTGCAGCGTGGGCGCTCGTCGCGACTTCTACGAGGAGCTCTGGAAGTACCGAGCGGGGGAGCAGGTGACCCTCACGGTCCGCCGGGGGGAGGAGCGGCTGAAGGTGAGCCTCCGGAGCGGGGAGCGGGAGGTGTTTTACCGGTAGGGCGCGGGTTCGAGTCCTCTCGGGCGAGCCCCTCGGGGTAGGGCGTTTGTCTGGATGACTCTTGGGAGAGAGGAGTGGGGACATGGAGCGACTCGATCAGATGGCGACAGCACCCCTGCACTTGATGGACAAATTCAGGCAGGAGCTCCAGACGATCCTGGATGAGCGCAGGCTGCCGATTCAGGAGCAGCAGAATCGGATCAATCACCTGCGGGAGCAGATCCGCCAGGAGGGGGAGAGTCATCTCGACGCCTTCGACAGGGAGTCCCAGGAGATGGAGAAGGAGCTCTTCCGGAAGATGGAGGAGCTCAAGGATATGCGGCAGCGGGCCTTCCTGATCCGGCGGGTTTTTGGGTCAATGTTCCGCCCGGGCTAGGGCCGCAGGGCATCTCCCGCAGCCCCGGACCAGCGGATGTCGTCCTGCAGTGCGGTGGCGGCGAGATGATGCCCCGCCTCATGGTTTAGCAGGCCAGCCCCCATGCCGGTCAGGAAGGCTAGGAGCTCGAGCATAGCACTTCCCCATCGGCAGACAGGACCGGCTCCGGGAGGGCCAGGGGGAGCGCTGGCGCCGTCTCCAGAGGGGTGGGGGGCAGGACAAGGACCCTCGCCTTGCGGGCGTAGCGGAGCCGGGCAGCCGCCACCATCAGGATGATGAGGGACCACGGGAAGAGCAGGATGCCGATCACGACCTTGTGGTACCACATGGTTCCTCCGCCCGGCTTCCGTCCAGGACCCTCCACTCGGGTGAGATCTAGCGCAACCGTCATGCCATCCCATTTTGTCGTGGATCCCTCTCCGCTCCATTGGTGTGCCCCGTGCGGCCTTCAGATTCTGAAAAATCAAGGGGTAGCAATCTTCTGTCATGCTTGGTCCCTCCCTCGCGCCCACCCTCCATCATCCGGCGGCAGGCAGTCCCCCTGTCCGGGAATCGTTCCCGGAAGACCCCCCTGGACTCCGCCCGGCCGTCGGGAAGGACCGCCGCGCCTTTGGCCGCGCGACTTTATGGGCCTGCGTCTGACCGGCACCGATGTTTGGCTCTGGTTCAAGCGGTTGATTCCGAAGGGGCGAAGTGATATGACCAAGGGGTCTTGTACCGGGGCCTGAGGACCACGACAGGAGAGCGCGCATGCCGACGGCGCTGGACTTCTTGAGCATCGGCGCCCATCCCGACGACGCCGAGATCGGGACGGGGGCCTTCCTCCTCAAGATGAAGAAGCGGGGCTATCGAACAGGGATTGTCTGCCTGACCGAAGGGGACATGGGAAACGGCACACCCGAGCAGCGCCGAAAGGAGGCGGCGGAGGCGGCGGCCGGCCTGAAGGTGGACGCCTTCGAGATCCTGAACCTTGGGGACACGCGCCTGGAGGACTCCTTCGACAACCGGGTGACGGTGGCCTCCCTCATCCGCACGCACCGGCCGACGGTAGTGCTGGCCCCCTACTACGGCCTGGAGCCGGGCCGGGGCCGCGGTCACGCCGACCATATTGCTGCCGGGTACCTGGCGAGCCACGCCGCCAACTTCGCCCACCTGGAGAAGTTCCCGGCCCAGGGGAAGGCCCACTTCATCAAGAAAATTTTCTACTACTTTCTAGCTCCTTCCCTTCGCCCCACGTTCATCGTGCCGGTGGACGAGGAGTTCCCCGAGGCGATCGAGGCCATGCGTGCCCACGCTTCCCAGTTCAACCGAACCGACCGACCTGCGTTCTTTCCCACCCGCCTCGAAGCTACTGCCGCCTACTACGGGGCCCTCATCGGCGCCAAGTACGGCCAGGCCTTCTACGTCCAGGACCCGCTCCGCCTGGATGACCCCCTCCCCCTGTTCGCGTGAGCCGCCCGATGCCCCGGCCTGCCCGCGCCCTGCCCCGCGCCGGTCCGGCACGCCGCGCCCCCGCGGTATGTCCCGGCGGTCGGCAGGCCCCGGTGGCAGACGGGCGGTGAAGGAGAGCGCATGGAGCTCGGGCTGAAGGGGAAGGTGGCGCTGGTGACGGGCGGGAGCCGGGGGATCGGCTTTGCCATCGCCCGGGGGCTGGCCATGGAGGGGGCGTGCCTCAGCATCTGCGCCCGGACCGAATCCGTCCTCGAGGAGGCGGCCGGGCGGATCCGGGCGGAGAGCGGGGTGGAGGTTCTGGCCGTGGCGTCCGACCTGGCCCAGGCCGAGGCCATCCGGGCGGTGGTGGCCAAGACGGTCGCCGCCTTCGGTCGGGTGGACATCCTGGTCAACAACGCCGGGAGCACAGAGCGGGGGGACTTCCTCACCCTTCCCGATGACCAGTACTGGGCCGACTGGAACGGGAAGCTTTTCGCCACCATCCGGTTGAGCCGGGAGGTCTTTCCCCATATGCGGCAGCAGCGGTGGGGGCGGATCATCAACATCGTGGGGCTGGCCGCCCGCAACCCCCAGCCCAGCTTCATGACGGGGGGGACGGGGAACGCTGCGCTGCTGAACTTCACGAAGGCGCTGGCGGACCTGGGGGCGCCGCACAACATCCTGGTGACGGCCGTGAGCCCGAGCACCACCCGGACTCCTCGCTGGGAGCGGCGGGTCGCGGCGCGGGCGGCTGCCGAGAGGAAGTCCCTGGAGGAGGCGATGCGGGAGGAGCACGCCCGGATGCCGTTGGGCCGGATCGCCGAGCCGGAGGAGGTGGCGGCCATGGTCACCTTCCTGGCGTCGGAGCGGGCCTCTTACGTGACCGGGGCGACCGTCGCGGTAGATGGCGGCGCGACCCGCGGCGTCTACTAGTGCCGGGCTGGCGCGCGCGACACGCTAGCCCGGGGCCGGAAGAGCGCGAGAATGCGCAGGGACAGCAGGGCGCTGAAGCTCACCGTCATCACGGCGGCCCACGGCGCGACCGACGGGGGGGCGGTCTTCTTTCTCCCCCTCCTCCCCCTGGTGATGGGGGAGCTGGGCCTCGACGCTCTCCAGGCCGGGGTGCTGGTCGCCGTGTATAATCTCACCTCCTCGTTCCTCCAGCTCCCCCTCGCCCTGGTCTCCGACGTGAGCGGGAAGAACCGGGTCTTCTTCGCGGCCGGGTTGGCCCTCTCGGCGGCGGCCTTCATCGCCTTCGGCCACGCCCAGGGTTACCTGAGCATCCTGGTCCTCATGGTGCTGGCGGGGATGGGCGCCAGCACCCACCATCCGCAGGCGGTCGCGATTCTGGCGGAGGAGTTCGCCGACCAGCGGGGCTTCGCGATCGGCTGGCACGGGGTGGGCGGGAGCCTGGGGATGAGCCTCTACCCCATCGTGACCGGCGTCGCGGCCCTGTACATGGGCTGGCGCCAGGCGATCCAGCTCGTGGCGCTGCCGGGCCTTGTGGTGGCGGCCGCCGTCTTCGTGGCCCTGCCGGAGCGGGCCCCGCGCCCGCGGGCCTTCGGGGATTTCGTCGGAGACTTCCGCGTCGGGATCCTCCAGAATCGGCCCCTGCGACTGCTCCTCCTGACCTCCACGTTCCGGATCATGGGGCAGAAGGGGATCGTGGTTTTCATCCCGCTCTTCGCCGCCCAGGTTTTGGGCCTGGGCTCCGGCGGCACGGGGCTCCTGGTCTCCGTCTTCTACGGCCTGGGCGTCCTCTCCCAGCCGCTGGCCGGGCGCCTCTCGGACCGGCATGGTCGCACGCTGATCCTCTCTCTCCTCCTGGCCGCGGGCGGCCTCCTCACCCTGGTCATGATCCGGGTCACCTCGGCGACGGGGGCCTTCCTGGTCAGCGGCCTCCTGGGCTTCGTCCTCCTGGCCGTTCGCCCGGTCATCCATGCCGAGGCGACGGAGCTGAGCCGCCAGGGCCTCCAGAGCGCCACCATGGGGGTCATCTTCGGGCTGAACGAGGGGATCTCTTCCCTCTCGGCGGTCCTGGGGGGCTGGGTCGCCGAGGCCTTCGGCCTCAGGGCCTGTTTTGCCTTCTTCGCCCTGGTCCTGCTGGGCGGAGCGTGTGTCTCCCTGTTCCTCGAGCGGGGTGCGGTCCTCCCGGCCTATGCCAAAAAATCTGCTTGACAGACCCCTCCCTTTGCCCTAACGTGCCGGCTGTTTTCGTCGCGACTTTCGACAGGAGCAGGGTACGGCGCAACCGCAAGAGCCAAGCAGCCCAACGCTCTTGCGGTTTTTTTGTGGGTCGAACCGGCCCCCGCAGGGCCGGGCAAACTCGGGGCCGAAGGGCTCTGAGAGTTCACAGCAGGAAGGGGGGATACGGCAGTGCGGAGCAAGGGAACCGTAAAGTGGTTCAACGACGCGAAGGGCTACGGGTTCATCTCGCGCGATGATGGACCGGATGTCTTCGTCCACTATTCGGCGGTCCAGGGCGACGGCTTCAAGACGCTGAGCGAAGGCCAGCAAGTGGAGTTCGACGTCGTGGACGGGCCGAAGGGCAAACAGGCCGCCAACGTCGTCAGGATCGCCTGAGGCATCGAGTGCCACGCACCACAGCCCCGGCGGGGGCAACCCCGCCGGGGTTTGCTTTTCCGGGAGGCGGCGTCCCGCTGCCTTGACCCGCCTCCGATCTTTCCCGTAGAGTATGGCGGCGCGGGCGCCGACGCGGCGCCCGGACAGGAGAGGCATGAATCAGGGGAGCGGAGAGCGGGGGGCCCTCTACGTCATCGGGGACATCCACGGCTGCCTCACCCCCCTCCAGCGGCTCCTGGACAAGGTCGGTCCCGGTCCGGGGGACGAGCTGGTCTTCATCGGGGATTACATTGATCGGGGCCCCCAGTCCCGGGAGGTGGTGGAGCTCGTGCGGGGACTGCCGGGGCGCACGACCTTCCTGATCGGGAACCACGAGAAGATGCTGCTGGACTACCTGGAGGGGAAGCAGCAGGACCTCTACCTCTTCAACGGGGGGGAGGAGACCCTCCAGTCCTACGGGGAGCCGCTGGTGATCCCGGAGCCCCACCTCACCTTCTTCAAGAACCTGCGCCCCTACTACGACACGCCGGGGTTCCTCTTCGTTCACGCCGGGATCCGGCCGATGGTCCCCCTGGGTCGGCAGACCCTGGAGGACCTGGTCTGGATCCGGCACGAATGCTTCCAGTTCATCGGCCGCTTTGAGAAGCCGGTGGTCTTCGGCCACACCCCCATGCGGGAGGTCCTGATGCGGGAGGACCGCATCGGGATCGACACCGGGTGCGTGTACGGGGGCAAGCTCACGTGCCTCAAGCTGCCGGACCGAGAGGTGATCCAGGTCCGGGGGCTCGGCCGGGGGTTCTTCTAGCCCTGGCCGGCGCGCGCCGCCTCCCTGCTCCGCGCTGAGGGCCTGCCGACCTCCCTCTCCGGGTCTCCAAAATTTCCCTTGACAGCAAGGGCGGGATAAATTACTTGTATGTTACAACTACTTTCCGAGGCGTCCATGGACGAGGTCACGGCGGCGGCCGAGCGCATGCACCAGGTCACGAAGGAGTTGTCCCGGCGCTACCAGTTCCGGGACCGCAACGCCATTTGCTGTCACGGGCTCTCGGTGACCCAGTGCTATGCGCTGGATGCCCTGGCGGACAACGGCGCCCTGACGGTGACGGCCCTCGCCCGACACCTCTTCCTGGCGGTCAGCACGGTGACGCGCATCCTGGAGCCGCTGGAGCGGAAGGACCTGGCTCGCCGGCGGCGGGGCACGGGGGATCGGCGGGAGGTCCGGGTCGCCATCACCCGTCGGGGCCGGGCCCTCCTCGGCCGGATCCGGGTGGACCTGGTGGCGACCCAGCGCGCCCTCCTGGCCCCCCTTGCCCGGGCGGAGCGGGAGGCGGTGGTAAAGACCCTGGAAGGGCTCGTGGCGGCAGTGACGCGGTGGCAGGACGGATGTGGGCCCGGCGAATGCGGCCCCGTTTCTCGGGAGCCCGGGACCCGCCGGGCGGGAGGATCGCGATGAGGAGCAACGAGGAGATCAAGGCGGCGGTCCGGGCACGCTACGCGCAGGCGGTCCGGGAGGGAGGCGGCTGCTGCGGCCCGTCCGGCTCGGTGACCTTCCAGGAGAAGGCGTTCTTCCCGCTGGCGGGGTACGATGCCAACGAGCTCAAGGGCCTCCCGCAGGAGGCCGTCGCCGGCGCCTTTGGCTGTGGCAACCCGCTGGCCTTCGCCGGCGTCGAGCCGGGTCAGGTGGTCCTGGACATCGGCTCCGGCGCCGGCATTGACTGCTTGCTCGCGGCGGAGCGCGTCGGGCCGACCGGGCGCGTCATCGGCGTGGACATGACCCCTGAGATGCTCCGGCGCGCCGAAGCGAATGCAGCCGCGGCCGGATTGACCAACGTGGAGTTCCGCCTGGGGGAGGCGGAGCGCCTGCCCCTCGAGAATGCCTCGGTGGACTGGGTGGTGAGCAACTGCGTGATCAACCTCTCGCCCGACAAGCCCGCGGTATTCCGGGAGATCCACCGGGTCCTGCGGCCGGGCGGCCGGCTCCTGGTGGCGGATGTGGTGGCGGACGATCTGCCCGAGCTGCTCCGCAGGGACCTGACGGCCTGGTCGAGCTGCATCGCGGGCGCGATCAGCGAGCGGGAGTACGCGGCCGGTCTCGAAGCGGCCGGCCTCGCCGACGTCCGGGTCGTCTCCCGCCTCCCCTACGAGGCTGGGCAGATTGCGGCACTGGCGGCGGCGCCGGAGGCGGCGTGCGGATGCGCGGCGGCCTCCGGGGTTCAGGCGGAGGATCTCGCCGGCAAGGTTCGGAGCGCGAGCTTCTCCGCCCGCAAGCCGGCCGGGGCGGGCGGCCCGACGGTCCGGGCGGCCGGGGCGGGCGACCTGCCGGCCATCCACGGCCTGCTGGAGGGGGCGCGCCTCCCGACGGCCGGCGTGGCGGAGCACCTCGCAGACTTTCTGGTGGCCGAGGAGGCCGGGCGGGTGGCGGGGGCGGTGGGGATGGAGCGGGCCGGTGAGGTCGCCCTCTTCCGCTCCCTGGTGGTGCGGCAGGATGCAAGGCGCCGGGGGATCGGCGAGCGTCTCTTCCGCGCCCTTGAGGCGGTCGCCCGGACCAGGGGTATCAAGCGGGCCTATCTCCTCACGGAGACGATCGAGGTCCGCTGCCGCGCCTGGGGCTTCACCCGAATCCCGCGCGAGACCGTCCCTGCCGCCCTCCGCTCGTCGCCGGAGTTCACGGGGTGCTGCCCCGCCTCCGCGGCCCTGATGGTGAAGGACCTGTGAGGTGCGCCTGACCCGCCGCCATCTCCTGGCCCTCGGGGGCCTGTCCGCCTCGGCCCTCTTCTTCCCCCAGTGCCGCGCGGTTCTGCGGCAGTTCCTCTTCTCGCCCGGCGGGGAAGTGGTGCCGGCGCACCCGGTGCCGGCGGCCGCGGGCGGCGGGAAGAAGCGGGTGGCGCTCGTCCGGACCGATGATGTCGGGGCGGGCGTCCGCGAGGCCGTTGTCCTGGCCGATGGCCTGGCCGCCCTGGACTGCCGGGGACGGCAGGTCCTGGTGAAGCCGAACGTCGTCTACGGGAAGCCTCCTCCGGCCACCACCGACCCGCGCCTGGTCGCCGCGCTCCTCGCCCTCCTCAAGGAGGCGGGCGCCTCCCGCATGCAGGTGGGGGACATGTCCGCCGTCGTGAGCCTCCCCACCCGTCCGAACCTGGAAGCCACCGGGATGGTGGCCGTGGCGGCGGCAGCCGGGGCCGACCTCCTGGCCCTAGAGGAGGGGGAGTGGGTCGAGGTCCGGCCGCAGCAGGCGCGGCATGCCACCGCCTTCCACGTCGCGCGGGCCGTCTACGAAGCCGAGCGCCTCGTGAGCGTCCCGGTCCTGAAGGCTCACCGCTCGGCCTCCTACAGTTTCGCCCTCAAGAACACGGTCGGGGTCGTGCACGCGCGAAACAAGCCCTGGGCCTACGGGGGCTCGACCTGGGAGGAGGTGGTGGCCGAGCTGAACCTGGCGGTCCATCCGCGCCTCTACGTGGCCGATGCCCTGCAGGTCATGGCGAGCGGCGGCCCCTGGTCCGGGGAGGTGATGCGGCCTGGCTGCATTCTGGCCAGCACCGACCCGGTCGCGCTCGACGTGGTGGGCCTCGGCATCCTCAGGCACTACGGGAAGGCCGACCACGTGGTGGGGAAAGGGGTCTGGGAGCAGGTCCAGATTCGGCGGGCGATCGAGCTGAAGCTCGGGGCACGGAACGCACAGGAAGTGGAGATCGTCGGCCGGGACCTCACCGCGGGCGACGCGGCCTTCACCCTGCTTCTGGACCGCGTCCGCGCGGAGGTCGGGACTGCTTAGCTAGCAGCTTGCCAGCATCTCCCGTAGCGCCTGTCGCTCGGCCGCGGTGCTCTGCAGCTCTTACACGTGCTTCACTGCCGCCCACGCCTGCGCGTACTGGCACGACAACTCCCGCCGGGGCGAGGGCGTTACTTGGCCCACAACCCGCGCCCCGCCTCCCGCTGGAGCTTGAGGAAGAGATCCTGGTGCTTCACGTTCGGCGGGATCGTCATGACCTGGGCGTACCCGTTCTCCACCAGCCAGGCGTTCTCCAGGGGCGGACCAGCCGCCTCCTCCTCGCGGGCCTCTCCGTCATCGCTTCCGCTCCCGTTCCCATTCATAGTCATACTCCCGGTCCGCCACGGGCACCCATTCATCCTCGGCGTTGTACATGCCGAGGGTTTCCCCGAGCCAGTACATGCGGCCGCCATAGAGGCCGTTGGCGTAGAACAGATCGGCCGTCGGGTCCGTCTCGTCGCGGTTGAAGTTGCCCTCAAGGTCGAACCACACTTTCACGATCTCCCCCGAGAACAAGACCAGCGTGGCCACGATCCGCTCCCCATCTCGCCTCCGCAGCACCCCCACGCCCATCAGGCTCCGCCCCTCCTTCTCGACCCCCACGAAGGAATAGGACCGCAGGGTGTTCCCCCGCTGGTCGTAGATCGTCACGATCTCCGGGAGGATATCCGGGCTGCGGTGGAGATTGGCGACCACGGTTCCCCGGACGACGATGTCATACCACCCCCGCCCCCTCCGGACCTCCCTCCCCATCTGCCATCGGCCGGGGCTGCCGACTTCCTCCACCCTCACCTGCGTCTGCTGCTTCACCGGAGAGCGTGCCGGCTTTGTCGCCCGCGTCGGCGTGGTCGCCAGGTAGTGGACCACGACCCCCACCACCGCCACGATCGGCACTGCCCCCACTACGATCCCCGTCCAGAAGATCGCCTGGTGGGTCGCCTCGCTGCCCTCCCGCCACAGATCGTCCAACTTGTCCCACCCCCACAGCCACCACACCGCCGCCACCACGACGCCGACCGCGGTGCCGACGACACCGGCGATGGTCTCCCTCCCTTCCCCCCGGAGCGCCAGGTACACGAGCCAGCCGGCGCCCGACCCCACGGCCAGCATCAGCCACCGCTGGAGCACGGCCCACCCAAAGGAGACCAGCCACATTCCCTTGGGGTTCTTCCCCTCCGTGCTGGTCATCGGTTCCCTCCCTCTCCTCCGGCCTACCGGCACCCGGCCACCCGGGAGCCCAGCCGGTCACAGATGAGCTTGAGCCGGGCCCGACTCCGGGCTGCCTCCCTCTCCAACCGCTGAAGGCGCACTTCGAGTTCGAGGTCCCGCAACTCCTCCTCGGTCAGGTCGTAGACCAGCACCTTGAAACTGGCCGGGTAGTCCACCACGTAGGTCCACTGCCCACCGAGCAGCCGGCCGAAGCCGACCTCCGCCACCCGGTTCCAAAAATTCAGGACCAGGACGAGGGCGCCGGGCGCGTCCCCCGTCACTCGAACCTCCTGGCTCCAGACGGTAAACTCGGCGGCCCGGGTCTCCCTCGGCAGAGCCAGCATGATGCAGCAGGCGACCAGGACACCTTCCATCGCTTAGGAGCTAAACGTCAAGCCGGAACCAGGAGACGAGAGCAGCTCTAAGACCATCGTGTCATCCGTCGTGTGCAGCACCCCAGCGCGGTGCCATAAGGCCTCCGCGTCGGGGGTTTGCAATACCTATGCCGGCAGGGCGACCGCGTTGCTAGCTAGGGGGGGAATCAGGGAGAAGCCGGGGCGCCCCGGGTGGGGGAGGTGTTCGGGAGCAGGGCACTCGCGGCGAGGCCCAGGAGACAGGCCGCCAGTCCGACGCTGAAGGCGGCGGCCAGGGCGTCCGCCAGCGTCCCCCGGAGCGCCTCGAAGGCCTGGAGCGCGAGAGCGGGCTCCACCCGGATCACGGTCCCCGCCCCCGCACCTCCCAGCCGGCGGGTCAGGATGGCGCCCATCACGGCCACCCCCACGGTTGCGGCGATGTAGCGGAAGAAGAAGGGGGCGGTGGTGGCGATGCCCAGGTCCTCCCGCCGCACCGCGTTCTGGACCGCCACCACGGTGGTCACGGTGACGAACCCCATGCCCAGGCCCAGGACGAAGACGGTCCCGGTGATCCCCCAGATGCTTGATCCCTCCGTCAGCCCGGCGATGTGTAGGTAGGCCCCCGCCATGCAGGTCATCCCCGTCAGAGCCAGCGTCCGGTAACCCGTCCGGTTGACGAGCCGCCCCCCCAGCGTGCTGCCCGATGACCACCCCAGGCTCATAGGGGTCAGGACTGAGCCGGCGATGGTGGCGCTCCCGCCGAGGACCCCCTGGATGAACAGGGGGAGGAAGGAGATGGCACCGAACATCCCCACTCCCGAGAAGATGG